>JAADEA010000049.1 GCA_013153675.1 Campylobacterota bacterium | reverse complement strand
AAACCCCACATCAACCTTTATTGGACCAATTGGTGTTTTATACCTTATTCCAAATCCTAATGTATCAATCCTATCACCTTTAAATGTATACTCCTCTGCACTAATCATTGTAGAGTCAAAAAAGATTGCTCCATATATCTTTTTATAGATTTTATAGTCTGCTTCTAACTGAAGATTTAACATACTCTTTCCACCAATTGGTAAAAAAGAGGTGCTTGAGGTAACCACCCCTATTTTATCTTTTCCATAAGCTCTATTGCTAAAGACCCCTCCTCCCAAAAATAGCTTACTAGCTGGTAGATTTCCAGTAACTTCATGAATAGAGCCAACTTTCCCAACAGCTGCTAGAGTTAATTCTCCAAAACTCTTAATTGCTCTAGCCTCTAATAGATATTTTATATATCCAACTCCCCCCTCATCTGAAGACATCCCATACTCCATATATCCTCTAAAATAAAATCCATTTTTAGGGTCTAACTTATCATCTCTCCCATCATATATAATATCTATATAAGGATATAAAAGATAAAAATTACCCCCAATAATAGATGGCATACTCTCATATAAGTCGATATTTAGCCTCTCTAAAGCAAGCCCCCCTTTAATTTGCCAATTATCCTCTTCCCAATATAAATAGCTATTTATAAAAAACTTCTTCTCCTCCAATGCATCTGTCTCTTTTTTAGAATATCCACTATCTAGATAAAAATCTAAATATCTCTTCTCAATTGATAAAAGAGCTGGAGAAAAAAATAGCGTCTCAAAACTCTTATAATCTTTAGAGAGTTGAGCTCTTACCTTAAATTTTTGAGCATTTCCCAAAAAGTTTCTCTTCTCCCACTCCCCTTTAATTCTAAATCCTATCTCACTATCTACTCCAATTGATAACAAGTAGCGTTTTAGCTTTTTTCTCTTCTCTAAAGAGACATTAGTATCTACAATATAGCCTGAGTTCTCCAAATCATACGCTATTTTAATATTAGCAAAGGTCTCAAGTTTATTAAGAGCAAGATAGCTATCTTTAATCTTTTTAATACTAAATCTATCCCCTCTTCTAAACTTTAAACGCGATAATATCACCCTTTTTTTTATATCTTTAGGATACTTTTCAATTGTTACTTTTCCAAAATAACAGACCTTATTCTTTTTTATCTTATAGACCAACTTTGCCGTAAGCTTTTCTATATCAACATAGGCTTTAGTATCTAAATCATACTTACAATATCCACTCTCTAAGAGTCTATTAGCAATATTATCTTTTATCTCCAAAAACTTATCAGCAGAAAATATATCCCCCTTTTTAAACTCTATTAAATCATTAACATCAAAATCACTCTCTATCTTAATATCTTTAACCCTAATAGGCTCTCCCTCATCAATTATAACCCTAACAATATTACCCTCTTTGATAATCTTTATTTTTGATTTAAAAAATCCCTTGGTTTGCAAATAGCTCTTTATTGTAGACTCTAGCGAATCTAATATATCCTCAGTAATTACAAACTTATTTTTCCAAAAGATTCCCTCATTTTTAGCTCCAACATATTTAGCTAAATCCTCTTCATCCAAGAAGTTTAGCCCCTCAATTTGTAAAATATACTCCTTCTTTTTCTCACCACTACTATTATTTTCTATTGAGGCACTACATAAAAAACTAACTGCCAATAAAAGGATAAATACCACTCTTTTCATTATTAGCTCTCTAAAGTAATTATTCTATCAGAAGCCCATTTAGCCAAATCTAAATCATGAGTAATTAATAAAACTCCCATCCTATCAAGCAAAGATACAATCAATTTCATTGTCTCAAGCTGAACAATATTATCTAATGCACTTGTTGGCTCATCACAAAGCAAAATATCAGGTTTCATTAGAAGAGCTCTTAAGATTGAGCATCGCTGAAGCTGACCACCACTTAATTCGTGAGGTAAAGAGTGTAACAAATCTTTGCTTAAAGATAAATTTGATAGATATCTCTCATACTCTTTATCTTTAGCCACCTCTAAAATCTGAGATAAGATAGAGTAGCTAGGGTGAAAAGAGCTATATGGGTCTTGGAAAATCCAACCAATCTCTCCAACCTCAATCTCACCCTCTATTGGCTTTAAATTATTAGCAATCAACTCAAAAAGAGTCGATTTTCCAATCCCACTCCTTCCTACAATAGAGACCAACTCCCCTCTTTTTAACTCTAAATTAAAATCTTTAAATAAAAGTTTATCTCTAGAGTACCCAAACGTTAAATCTTTTATACGTAAAACTATCTCTTTATCTTGTTTGTCCATTTCCATATATCTTATACTTATAGGTGGTTAATTCATTTATCCCCATTGGACCTCTAGCATGAAGCTTATTAGTAGAGATTCCAACCTCAGCTCCAAATCCAAAAGCCCCTCCATCAGTAAATCTAGTTGAGGCATTAACATATACACACGCCGCATCTACCCTATCTAAAAACTCTTCAGCCTTACTATAATCTTGAGTAATGATTGCCTCAGAGTGGTTTGAACCATACTTTATAATATGCTCAATTGCCTCATCAATTCCATCTACAACTTTAATACTCAATATATTTGCCAAATACTCCGTATCAAAATCCTCCTCTTTAGCCTCAATAGCCTCAATATATTTTAAGCTCTCTTTATCAACCCTAAGCTCTGTATGATATCTATCAAATGCCTCTTTTAACTTTGGTAATAGAGTAGAAGCTATCTCTTTATCAACCAAAAGAGTCTCCATCGCATTACAAACCCCTGGCCTATCACACTTTGCATTAATAGCAATATCAATTGCCATATCAATATTGGCACTCTTTTCAATATAGGTATGACAAAGCCCCTTATCATGCTTTACAACTGGCACCAAAGAATTTGCAGAAATATATCTAATTAATGCCTCTCCACCCCTTGGCACAATCAAATCAACATATCTATCTTGTTTAATTAAAAAATCTACTCCTTCTCTTGAGCTATCTGGAAGAAGCGAAATAATCTCTTTTGGCAAAGACTCCTCTTCCAATACACCTTGCAAAATATTAGCAATTGCCCTATTTGAATAAAGAGCCTCCTTTCCACCCTTTAATATGGCCACATTTCCACTCTTAAAACATAAAGCTGCAACATCAGCAGTAACATTTGGACGCGACTCATAAATTACACCAATTACTCCAATTGGAACAGAAACTTTTTGAATCTTTAGCCCATCATCACTAACCCATCCATCAAGCACCCTTCCAACTGGCTCTTTTAAAGCTGCTACCTCCCTTAAAGAGTTAGCCATTGCCAAAACTCTACTCTCATTTAGCAATAACCTATCCATTAAAGCTTCACTAAGGCCCATCTTTTGGCCATTTTCCATATCTATACTATTTTGCTCTTTTATATACTCTCTATTTTTCTCAATCTCATCTGCCATCTTTAATAAAATCTCTTTTTTCTTTTTGCTCTCTAAGTTTGCAATAATAAAACTACTCTCTTTTGCCTTCTTTAAAAACTCCTCCATCTAATCTCCTGTCTGATTGCTATCAATCTCAATTTTATTAAACATATTAGAAATTATACTATCTTCTTTATTATTTTTATTATTAGATTTTTTAATATCCTCTTTTTTGGAATCTTTTTTCTCTTCAATAACCAGTGGCTCCAGCTCCACTGGCTCATTAGTGCTATTTACCATCTTAATATAAGTATATATTGCATTAATCTCTTTATTAGTTAAATAGTATCTTGGCATTAATGCTCCCCCCTTATCTAACGCCTCTCTAAAAGTCTCCAAAGAGGTCTTAGAGATATCAGGCCCAAAAAACTTTTGAACTTTTCCATCCTCATCTTCAAATTGAGCAATAAATTTCCCTTTTCCTAAAGTGCCATGACACTTAGCACAACTAACTCCTCTAGGATTACTAAAGAGCATCTGCCCATACTCAAACTCAGAGATAAAATCTTCACCATATAAAAAATTTATTAGCACTAAAATAGATAATACTCTTCTCACTCTATCTCACCTAAACTTTTTTTAGATATAATACCCAAATTCTTTAAAACAAAGGATTATTATGACATTAATTGATGGAAAAGCCCTCTCAAATAAGATTCAAGAAGAGATTAAAAAAGAGGTAGTTGAGCTAGAAAAAAAGGGAGTAGTTCCTGGCCTAGCTGTAATATTAGTTGGAAATGATGCTGCAAGCCAAACATATGTAAATATGAAAGAAAAAGCATGTGAGAGAGTTGGATTCTACTCAATTGTTCATAAAATGCCAGATACAATTACTCAAGAAGAGATTATTGAGACAATAAAACTAATGAATAATAATCCAAGAATTGATGGAATATTAGTTCAACTACCACTCCCTCCTCATATTAATACCCAAAAGATACTTGAGGTAATTGACCCCTCCAAAGATGTTGATGGATTTCACCCCTACAATATGGGAAAGTTAGTAGAGGGTCTTGAGTCATTTGCACCATGTACTCCAATTGGAGTTATGGAGATGTTTAAGGAGTATAATATAGATTTAGAGGGCAAAGATGTATGTGTTGTTGGAGCTAGCAATATTGTAGGAAAGCCAATGGCTGCTCTTTTACTCAATGCAAATGCAACAGTTACAATAACTCATATCTACACAAAAGATTTAAAATCTCATACAAAAAAGGCTGATATTGTAATTGTAGGAGTTGGAAAGCCAAACTTAATAACAGCTGATATGATAAAAGAGGGAGCTGTTGTAATTGATATTGGAATTAATCGAAAAGATGGTAAAATTGTAGGAGATGTCGATTTTGAAAATGTCTCAAAAAAGTGCAGTTTTATAACCCCAGTTCCAGGAGGTGTTGGACCAATGACAATTGCAATGCTTCTAAAAAATACCCTAAATGCAGCTAAAAGAAGGTTAAGTTAATATGAAAGAGTTTTTAAAAAAGCTTCATAAGTTCTCTACCAGCTGGACAGGAACTATTATTATAGTACTGCTCTTTATCTTCTTTGTGGCTCAATCTTTTGTAATACCAAGTGGTTCTATGAAAAGAACCCTCTTAATTGGAGACTTTCTATTTGCCAAAAAGTTTAGCTATGGAATCTCCACCCCAGAAATCCCTATTTTAGGAATAAAAATTTTGCCAGATTTTAATAATAATGGCCATTTAATAGAAGGGGATAGACCAAAAAGGGGAGATATTGTAATATTTTACGTGCCAACTAACAAAAAAGACCACTTTGTAAAAAGAGCAGTAGCTGTTGGAGGAGATGAGATAATATATTATGATAAGCATCTTCTTATCCACTTTCACGAAGGTGATGAGTATATCAAAAAGAACTTTCCAAAAGAAAAGATTGTAAAAGTTATGGGCAAACTCTGGGTAGATAATCCATATATGGATAAGTTTCCAGGAATCCAATACAATCCCGAATATAAAGGTAATATATTTTTGCAAATGCTATATCGAGCAGATAGTATCGATATGAAACCAGTCTATATAACCGATTTAGATGCTCCTGTAATGGGAGTTGGAGTAACTCCTATAAATGCCTTTTATAAAAAGGTTGAAAAGGACCACTTCTATATGATTGGAGATAATAGAGATAACTCTGAAGATAGTAGATTTTGGGGAAGTGTGCCATACTCTTTGATTATAGGAAAGCCTTGGTTTACCTACTTTAGCTTAGAGTATAGAAGTTATGATAGAGTTGCAAAAGGAGTTGGTGGGGGAAGAGACCACCAGATGTTAAAAAAGGTTTGCAAAGACTCTCCACTGCTCTCAAAAGAGTGTGAAGAGAAGTGGAATAAGTATCGCTTTACCATTAGATGGGATAGAATATTTCAAAGTATAGATAAACTCCAATATAAAGAGCCATTAAGATGAGTGATATAAAGATAATTGAGACCCTTTCAATGATACTTGCCCTAATGATAGCAATTATTGGGCATGAGATTATGCACGGCTATATAGCCTATAGATATGGAGATGATACCGCAAAAAGAGCTGGAAGATTAAGCATTAACCCAATTGTCCATATAGACCCAGTTGGAACTATTCTAATTCCTGCTATCTTATACTTTACAAATGCTCCATTCCTATTTGGATGGGCAAAGCCAGTGCCAGTTAATATCTCTATTGTAATTAGGAATGGAGGGTATGGAGCAGCTATTGCAGTAGCTTTAGCTGGAATTACCTATAACCTATTAGTAGCAATATTTGCCGCAACTATACTTCCACTATTTTTACATCCAAATAGCTACTTTGAGGCATTTATGTTCTTTTTTTTATACAACTTAACTCTATACAATGTAATTTTAGCCGTATTTAACCTCTGGCCAATTCCTCCACTTGATGGGTCTCAAGCCCTATACTATTTGGCAATGAAGCTTAGATGGGATAGGTTTGTAGAGTTTTATGAAAAGATATATCCATATGGAATGCTAATTTTATTTGCAATCTTATTTATTCCAGGAATCAACTCTATTATATTTGCCCCAGCTGAGTGGATTTTAAAGATGATTTTACCATAAGGAGAGATAATGAAGTTTTTTATTGCAACAGACCATGCTGGAATTGAGTATAAAGATTTTGTAATTGAGTTTTTAGAGTCAAAAGGGGTTGAGGTTGAAGATTTAGGGCCCTACTCAAAAGAGAGAGTTGACTATCCAGATTTTGCTAAAAAGTGTGCCTTAGCAGTAAGAGAGAATGAAGGAAGCTTTGGGATACTAATTTGTGGAACTGGAATTGGAATGAGCATTGCGGCAAATAAAGTAAAAGGTATTAGAGCTGCTTTATGTCACGATGCTTATACTGCTGCAATGGCAAGAGCTCACAATAATGCCCAAATTTTATGTTTTGGCCAAAGGGTAGTTGGATTAGGGGTTGTTGAGAGTATGATAGAGAGCTTTATTAATACCAAATTTGAAGGTGGCAGACACGCTAAAAGAGTTGAAAAGATATCTCAAATAGAAAATCTTTAACTCTTCTCCTCTATCCTCTTTAACCCCTCTTTTGAATTCATATAGGTAGTTTTGATATAATCTTTAAAAAACTCCTCAAAGTGCCCCTTTGCACCTTCATAACATATCTTAAAATACTCCTCATTTGGCAATATCAAATCACTTTGCATCCCCTCTTTTCCACAATATACAAAACAATTCTCAAAAACTTCTCCATTATATCCTACCACCAAATCCTCAATCTTAACTCTATTATATCCTCTTTCTCTAATATCAAGCTCTCTAAAGTAGCTCTCATCTAAATCCTTTATTAAAATTGCATTAAACCAGCTATCTCTATCTTTCTTTATATTTAATACCGCCTTTTTATTCCCCTTAACCTCTCTCCAAGAGGGAAGCTGATTAAAGACTCTTTTAAATCCATACACCTTTACATACTCAATCTTATCCAAATTGATATTGTGCTTTTTTAACTCCTCTTTATTTAACAAGCTTCCATATACTACTAAATTCATAGATACCTCTCAAAGGAAAATGGTTTTTTATACTCTTGCATACTCATATCAGGATAACTAACCTCCTCACCGCTCCAAGGCTTTACTAAAATATACTCGTTATCTCTTTTTTCCTTTATATTACTTCTATGAAGCGGAATCTTTCCTCCAGCTGTTGCAATATATCTTGGAATTGCATCTCCACTAATATTTCCATACATCCCCTCAACAATCTCTTGACCAATCTCAATTGGAACCCTTAGGTGGGCAAACTGAGGATTTCTATAACTGCAATTAAAAAGATAGTATGGTCTAACATAATTCTCATGCACCACCTCACAAAGCTTCCACATCTTAGCCTTTGTATCATTTATTCCTCTTAATAGTACTGCTTGATTTAATATAGCACTTGTAACTCTGTTTAGTTTTTTAAAGGTCTCTCTAGTAACAGGAGTTATCTCTCTTGCTGTATTTATTTGAGTAACTATTCTAATTGGCTTTTTATCATTACTCTTTTCTAAAATCTCTAAAAGCTCATCATCTATTCGTTGAGGAGAGGTAATTGGAATTCTAGTTCCAACTCTTTTAACTTTTACATGCTCAATCTTATCAAGCTCATCGAGTAAAAATTTCAATTTTGCATTTGAAAGGACAAGGGCATCTCCTCCTGTAATTAATACATCTCTAATATTTTTATTTTTCCTAATATAATCTAGTGCTTCATTATAGGTATTATTTGAGTAGATTCTATCTTTTGTTCCAATATGAGCAATTCTTAAGCAGTGGGTACAATACATTGCACACATATTAGTAACCTTAACTGATAATACCCTTGGATAGAATTGGTCAATAAGCCTTGCTGGAGAGTGGTCTGCGGCAACCGGTTCAATCTCTATTCCTGCATTATCAATCATCTCTCCTGTTGGAACAGATTGGAGCAAAATTGGGTCATTTATCTCTCCTGGCATCATTAAACTCGCATAATATGGAGAGATTCTCATACGATAATGTTTTGTAACTCTTGAGATATCTCTAATCATCTTTTCATTTAAGTCCAAAATTTTTGCCAATTTTTCCACACTATCAATTGCATTTCTTATTTGACCATCATAACTATCCCATTCACTATCACTAATATTTAAAATCCTTTTTATTCTAGCTTGATTCTCTAAAATCTTATCCCAAAGCTCAATTCCACTCTTAACCTCTTTATCTTTACTCTCTAAATAATCTTTTACCCTTTTATTAGCCTCTTCTACAATATTTAATGCTCTTAAAACCCTTCCCCCAACACTAACTCTATGCTCATCTATCCTCATATGTTTTAGTGCTAAAGCTTGCAACTCCTCTTTTGGTATTCCAAATTTAGCTGGAGGGCATTTTGATTTTAGAAGATATCTAAATAGCTCTACAATAGGATTTGTTAAATTTTTACTCTCTATAGCCTCTTTATATAGTCTTTTAATCCTATTT
>JAADEA010000132.1 GCA_013153675.1 Campylobacterota bacterium | reverse complement strand
AAAGAGGCATCAATTCCAAAAAGATTTTTATACCCTTTCTTATATAAAAAATTAAGTTCTCTTCCGCTTCCAAATCCAAGCTCTAAAATTAAATCTTCTTTGTTGGTATATTCTAATAAGAGACTATGAAGATAAGTAGGATTTGCTTTTTCATATTGATCAATTAAACTCTTCCAGTTTTTCTCATAATAATCTATATTTATTTTTAGATCTTTTTTCATAAAAATTTTTAAAAGAAGATATTCCCCCCCTTCAGGGGGAAAGTATAATTAACCGTGAGCCTTATGAGCAGCAATCCAATCTTCTATGTTTCCTCCAAATACAAATACATTTTCAAATCCTAACACTTCTAAATATGCTTTTACTCTATTTGCAAACCATCCTTTTAAACAAGCAACTACAATTGGAGTTGTTTTATCATCTGGTAAAATATCGATATACTCAGTAAACTCTGGATATGGAGTATAATAAGCATTTGGAATATCAGCCTCTTCTGCATTTTCTCCACTAACTTTTGCTGGAGGTCTTACATCTAATAATATAGCTCCTACCTCTTTTAAAAGTTCAATTCCTTTTTGAAGATCTACATTTCCAAGCTCTGGCTTTTCTTTATTAAATTCTATTTGCTCTTTAATTCTTTCTATAACATTCTCTTCAAATTGAGTAGGTTTCATTCTCTTCTCCTTCTTTTAAATTTGTGGCACCATTATATTGAATTTTTTTTAATATTAATGCAACTTAAGTTGCTATCTATTTTTTAGAGGATTATCATCTCTTTTTTTTACTTTTCTTCTTTCAAAAGCTTTATTTGATGGAGTATCTTCCACAGAAAATAGAGCTACTCCATATAATACACACCCCTTACATCCTGGCTCACATTTGTGATTTAACAACTTACACCAATCTTCTCTCCCCTCTAATGCAATTTGGTGTTGACATCCCCATCCACTTGCCATTTCTATCCTTTAATATCTAATTTCAAAACTATTATTTACTATATCATCACTATCTAACTCAATTATCTCTATATTATCTACTCTACTTGCAGGAGAGCCCTTTTTTAATATCTCTAAAACCTCTTTTAGTTGATCATCATTTTCTATTCTTACAACAGCCTCCACTCTTCCATCATCTAAATTTTTAACATATCCCACATAACCCCTATCTCTTAGAGCCTCTGAGGTATATTTTCTATAATAGACATGTTGAACTTTACCGCTTATTAAAAATTTGTAGCTTTTCATTTAACCCCTTTTGAGAATACTCTTTTTTTAGATATTCTAAAAACTCTATAATTCTCTCTTGAAAAATCCTCTCCTCCTCATTTGTTTGACACTTCTCAAACTCTCTTAAAAGATTTGTATCTATTTTTTGAACAAATCTTGGTTTTTGCTTTAAATCTTTTATAATTTCTGTTATTAAACTCTCATAATCTAAATTATTTTGAGTTTTAATCTTTTCGTAATACTCATGAACAGTCTCAACTAAAACTTCTGCTCTATTGTAATCTTTTGGATAGATTTTGTGGGCAATTTTTTTTATCATCTCCTCTTCACATTCACTTATCTTATCATCTGAGAGGACCATAAGAGTAATTAATTTTGCTCTAAACTCCAGGGAGTGGCTATGATAAACCAAAAACTCCCTGAACATATTTAAAAGCTTATATTTAAAAGGCATAAAAACTCACTTAATCAAGTTTAGGTCCCGCCTTTGAGTAGTCAAATTCATCTCCAGCATCACTATATCTTTTAAAATTCTCAATAAACATTGAAGCAAGCTCTTTTAGAGTCTCCATATACTCTTCTTTATTTTCCCATGTATTAATTGGATTTAATATATCATTATTGCTAATGCCATTTATCTTTTTTGGAATTTGTAAATTAAAAATTGGCAAAGTCTCAAATTCAGCATCATTAATAGAGCCATCTAATATAGCTCTAACACAAGCTCTTGTATCATCAATATCCATTCTTTTTCCAACTCCATACTTTCCACCACTCCATCCAGTATTTACCAAATATACATTTACATCATGCTTTTGTATCTTTTCGCCTAAAAGCTTTGCATATACTGTTGGATGTAATGGTAAAAATGCCTCTCCAAAGCAAGCACTAAATGTAGCAACTGGCTCTTTAATTCCTCTTTCTGTACCAGCTACCTTTGCAGTATATCCACTTAAAAAGTAATACATTGCTTGCTCTCTTGTTAGCTTGCTAACAGGAGGCAATACCCCAAAAGCATCAGCCGTAAGGAAAATAATATTTTTAGGATGACCTCCCATAAGAGTTGGCTCATGATTTTTTATATGTTCTATTGGATAACTAACTCTTGTATTTTCTGTCTTTGAAGAGTCTTTAAAATCTACATTTCCATCTTTATCTATTACAACATTTTCTAACAAAGCTCCAGGCTTTATTGCATTATAGATATCTGGCTCTTTTTTAGGGTTTAGATCTATAACTTTAGCATAACATCCACCCTCAAAATTAAAAATACCCTCATCATCCCAACCATGCTCATCATCTCCAATTAGAGCTCTTTGAGGATCAGTAGAGAGGGTTGTCTTTCCTGTTCCAGAAAGACCAAAAAATAGACAAACATCTTTATCTTTCCCCACATTGGCAGAGCAATGCATTGATAATTTCCCCTCAAGAGGAAGCCAATAGTTCATCATTGTAAAGATACCTTTTTTCATCTCTCCACCATAGTAGGTACCACCAATTAAACCTATACCCTCTTCTATATTAAATACAACAAAAACTTCCGAATTTAGAGCATGAGCCTTATAATCTTTATCTACTGCCTTACAAGCATTATATACTACAAAATCTGGCTCAAAATTTTCAAGCTCCTCTTTTGTAGGCAATATAAACATATTCTCAATAAAGTGAGCCTGCCATGCAAGCTCTGTAATAAATCTTATTTTTCTTCTACTCTTTTTACTTGCACCTACAAATACATCAACTATATAGATATCTTTATTAGATAGCTGTTTTTTTGCTATTTCATATAGGTCATCAAAGACCTCTGGACAGATTGGCTGGTTTATATCCCCCCATGCAATATGCCTACTTGATGGTTTTTGATATACAAAATATTTATCTTTGGGGCTTCTACCTGTAAATATTCCAGTATCTACCGCAGCAGTATTATTATTAGTAAAATTACACTCACTCGCTTCAGCTTTAGCTAAGGCTTCATAAGAAGGGTTATAAAAGATCTTTCCTATATTTTCTAAGCCTAACTTTTCAACCCCACGGGGAGTTATATTTTCCATCTTCTCCTCACTTACTTAAAAGTTAAAGCCTAATTGGCTCAAAGAAATATTACCAGAAATTTCTAAAAAAATCTCTTTTATTACCTACCTCTTCTTCTTGTACGAGAAGTTCTTTTATTACTATTTTGATAGATTGAAATTAATTTTTTTACCTCATCTGCATCATAACCTATTGAATTTATAGATGCAATCTTCTCTTTTTTAATAAAGTAACTAACTGCCCTTTTTAACTCATCATCACTCAATTTATTAAACACCTCATCAATATCTTCAATATTCTCAACTAATGATAATTTATACTTTAATTCACCAATTGACTCTTGATCTAATCTCTTTGGTTCAACTTTTAAACTTTTTAGTTCTAACTTAGCCCCTACCTCTTTTTTTATTTTATTTAGCTCTTTAAATTCTAAAGGAGATACTAATGTAATTGCTTTTCCCTTTTTGCCTGCTCTTCCTGTTCTACCAATTCTATGAACATAACTTTGAGGATCAAAAGGGATATGATAATTAAATACCAAATTTACATCTTTAATATCTAACCCTCTTGCTGCAACATCTGTGGCTACTAAAATATCTATCTCTCTCTTTTTAAAAGCTTTAATAATTTTCTCTCTTGAGCGCTGCTCTATATCTCCATGAAGCCCCTCTACTCTAAATCCAAGCGCTTTTAGGTGATCACTTAATCTATCTGTCTCTTTTTTTGTCCTACAAAATATAAGAGCTTTATTATAATCTTCTATCTCTAAAAGCTCTACAATAGCCTCATCTCTTTGCTCTTCATCTATTACATAATAAAATTGCTCTATATCGCTATTTTTTGTATTCTCTCCCTTTTTAATTACAGATACACTCTTTGGATTATATAAAATCTGTTTAGA
Source organism: Campylobacterota bacterium (assembly GCA_013153675.1). The sequence continues at coordinate 4,954 of JAADEA010000132.1, read as the reverse complement.
TAGATCTAAAATCGGTTTTGGCATAGTAGCAGAAAATAGGAGGGTTTGTCTATTTTGAGGAATATATTCAAAAATATCCCTAATATCATCTAAAAATCCCATATCAAGCATCTCATCTGCTTCATCTAAAACAACAACTTCAGGGTTAAAATTATCCAATTTACCTTTTTTATATAGATCTTTTAATCTTCCAGGAGTAGCCACTACTACTTTAGCTCCTCTTTTTATAAAATCAAGTTGTCTTTTATAACCAACTCCTCCATAAATTGCTACACTCTTAATTGGAATATACTTTCCAAGATAAAATACCTCATCACTAACTTGTGTAGCAAGCTCCCTTGTTGGCACAATAATTAAAGCCTTATCAATCTCTCCTTTTGCTATCTTATCTAAAATAGGAAGAGCAAAAGCAGCAGTCTTTCCCGTACCTGTATGAGCCTGTCCTATTAGATCATATCCTTCTAATATATAAGGAATTGCCTCTTTTTGAATGGGACTTGGCTCTCTAAAACCCATTGAATCAATTCCTCTTAAAAGTTTTGGATGAAAATCAAAATCCTTAAATTGCATTAAATACCTTTATATCAAACTTCCTTTACCCTCCCTCAAGAGAGTAAAAAAAATCTAATTAAAATATAAAAGGAGAAAGATTCCAAAAATAATTCTATAAATAGCAAAAGGGATAAAATTAAATCTTGATATAAACTCTAAAAATAGCTTAATTGTAAAATATGCAACAACAAATGCAGTAAAAAATCCAACTAAATATACACCCCAATTAATATCTAAGAATTCTTTATAGTGTTTTAATAGATCATATCCACTTACTGCCCCCATTACTGGAATGGCTAAAAGAAATGAAAACTCAGTAGCACTTCTTCTATCAAGCTTAGCTAACAATCCTCCAACAATTGTAGAACCTGCCCTTGATGTTCCAGGAATTAGAGAAAAGAGTTGAGCAATACCTATAAATAGTGCCTCTTTATATCCTATCTCATCTAAACTTCTAATTTTTCTATCTTTTTCATTATAAAAATATTCTACAATTAAAAAGACAATACCTCCTATTATAAACATCCAAGCAACAAGCTCTACATTAAAAAGAGCCTTAATTTGATCTTTAAAGATATATCCTACTATTAATAAGGGAGCAAAAGCCACTAAAATCTTCTTCCACAAAGAGATATTTGATAAAGAGAGCTTATCTTTATATAAAATAACTACTGCTAAAATTGCCGCAAATTGAATAATTACCTCAAAAGCCTTATTTAAATCATTTTGAGCAACTCCTAAAAATTTACTAACTACAATCATATGCCCAGTAGAAGAGATAGGCAAAAATTCAGTAAATCCTTCTACTACTCCAATAATAATAGATTGAACTAAATCCATTAAAACTCCTAAACTATATCATTTGGGCAAAATAGCCCTCTTCTTTTTTTCTTAACTCATCCCACGAGCCAAAATCTTTAACCACTCCATCTTCTAAAACCAAAATATCTTCACACTTTTCAATAGTACTTAAACGATGGGCAATAATAATAACCATTTTATCTCTTAAAAACTCTTCTAAATTTTTAAAAATTTGCTCTTCGCTATGATAATCTAAAGCAGAGGTAGATTCATCAAAAATAACTACCTGAGGATTTTGAAGAATCATTCTTGCAATAGCTACTCTTTGACGCTGTCCTCCACTTAGCTTAATACCATCTCTTCCTATCTTTGTATCTAAGCCATGGGGCATAGAAGCTATTAGAGTATCTAAATTTACAAGTTTTATTGCCTTTTTGATCTCTTCTTGGCTAAAGCTCTTGCCCAAGGTTAAATTAAAGCGCATTGTATCATTAAAAAGCTTTGGAGATTGTAAAATCAAATGGACCTTCTCTCTTAAAATTTTTAAATTTATATCTTTAATATCTATTTGATTATATTTTAATTTACCACTATCTGGCATATAAAATCCAACTAATAAATTTGCCAATGTGGTCTTTCCACTTCCACTTGGACCAACAATTGCTATCTTTCCTTTTGGTTTAAAATAGAAGCTAACACCTTTTAGTATATCTTTATCCTCATATCTAAATCTAATATCTTCTCCTTTAATCTCTACATCCTTAAAAAAAGGATCTTTATTACCGCTCTTTTCAATAGGAAGATCAAAAATCTCATTTACTCTTTTTATTGCACTTTTTGCATTGGCAAGGGCATATTGAAAATTTATTATATCTTGAGTAGGAGTCATCATTATCCACAAATAGCCAAAGATAGCAAGCATTAATCCTATTGACAAGTTTGAATATGCCACAGCCAAAATTCCCATTGATCTAAATAACTCATATCCACTTAAAAATATTAAAAAAGAGACTCTAATTGCTCTATCACTTCTATATGCAAAATCTATTGCTTTATCTCTTAATAAAAGAGCTCTCTTTTTTACCCTATCAAAAAAGTAATCCTCCTTGTTAGAGGCTCTAATTTGCCAAAAGAGAGTCAATACCTCATTTAAAAGCTCACTAAATTTCTCTATTGCTCTATTTTCTTCTCTTTTTAAAAAACCAACTCTTCTTGCCATTTTAGCAGTAAAATATACAACAATTGGATTGGTTAAGATAATAAATAGAGCCAATTTCCAATTAATTATAATTAAAACAATTGAAGTAAAGAGCAACACTAAAATAGAGACAATAAGCTTACTAATTGTTACTCCAATAAAATTATCAATAGTATCAATATCACTTATTAATCTTGAAACAACCCCTCCGCTTTCCATCTCTTCATACTCTTTTAATCTTACTCTCTTTAAATGATCAATAGCTTTTATTCTAAGCTTATAGGTAATAGATTTAGATGTTTCTATAAAAAGTTTATTTTGCCAAATCGCAAAAAATACCCCAAGAGCCCTTAGAAAAAGAGTTATTATTAAAAATAAAAATACATATCCACTAAGTGAAAGCTCAAAAAAATGGCTCTTAATAAATTCTATTACATGATGATTCTTACCAAGTAAAAGCTCATCTACCAAAATAGGGATAAAAAGAGGGATTAAGACTGTAAGAGTTGTAGCTCCAATTGCTAATATATTTCCTAAAATAATATTTTTTCTATATCCCAAAAGCTCTTTTAAGAGAGATTTTAAAGAGAGGTTATACTTCATTTGCTACTTTTATAACCTCTCTTAAATCTTTTTTATCTACCACATAATTTGCAGCCTCTTTTAAAACCTCTTTTGCACAAAATGCAACTCTATATTTTGCATGAGAAAACATACTCAAATCATTTGCTCCATCTCCAACTACCAAAGTTTTAGAAGAATCAATATCTAAAAGACGCTGCAATCTAACAAGCATTTTACCTTTTGAGTCGCCAAACATCATCTCTCCACCCACTCTACCTGTTAAAATACCATCTTCTTGGTGTAAATAGTTTGCAAAATCAGCATCAATTCCTAAATATTTACTAATTGGAGCTGTTGCATTTCTAAAACCTCCAGAAAAACAGACAACCTTAAAGCCCATCTCTTTAAGCGCTCCAACTGTCTCCTTTGCCCCCTCTACTAAAGGCAAAGAGCGACAAATCTCATCTACTCTAACTACTGGCAATCCTTCTAAAAGAGCAACTCTTGCTACTAAAGATTTAAAAAAATCCAGCTCTCCTTCCATAGCCTTTTTTGTAATATGAGCAACCTCCTCCTCTAATCCAAGCTCAGCAGCTAAAAAATCGATAGTCTCTCCATCCATTAAGGTAGAATCAAAATCAAATACAGCTAACTTCATATAGATCTATCCTTATAAATCTTTTTTTGGCTAAAATTATAACTTGAATTTGTAAAATCCAATAAAGAAAGAGAGTGATGTTTAAAAAATTTTGCGAAAAACTCCATAGCAATAAGCTATTTATTACAGTAGAGATAACTCCACCTCATGGAGCATCTATAAAACCTGTAATAGATAAGATAAAAGAGAGCAAAATTTATCAAAAAGTAGATGGATTTAGTGTTACAGATAATCCTTTGGCAAAATTAAAAATGTCATCTATCCTTAGCTCAATTAAAATTCAACAAGAGTTTAAAAAACCAGTTATTGCAACAATGAGTATGAGAGATAGAAATAAACTCTCCTTGCAATCTACTTTACTTGGAGCAAATGATTTTGATATTAGAATTATATTAGCTCTAACAGGAGATCCAGCAAAGCTTAGTGATCAACCAGAGGTAAAAGGGGTCTTAGAGAGAGATTCAACACTACTGCTTAGCATTATTTATAGATTAAATAACGGTTTTGATTATTCAGGAAAAGAACTCGATCCAAAGCCAAAACCAATAATCCCTTTTGCCGTGAGTAATGCCTATGCAAGAGACTTTAAAACTCTTCAAAAAAGAATGTTAAAAAAATTAAATTATGGTTCAAGAGCAATAATTACCCAACCAGTATTTGATAGAGAAAATGCACAAAGATTAATAGAGATTTTTGAAGAGGCTAAAAAAGAGAGCATTAGAGATAGTGCAAAAGAGGCAATATTAATATTGGGTCAATTCCCAGTAGTAAGAGCAAAAACCCTAAATTTTATAGCAGATAAAGTTCCAGGGATTCATGTTCCAAAAAAATTTATAGATGAGATGAATTTAGCAGCTATGGATGGAGAGAAAAAAGAGTATGAAGTAGGATATGAAAGTTCTAAAAATATCTTAGAAGAGATAATTAAAATAAATCCAAAAATCCATTTAATGACCCATAATAGATTTGAGTTATGTTCTAAATTAATAGACGATATAAAATCTCCTCTTCCAAAGATGATAATTCGCTCTTTTTTTGAGCTAATTTCTCTTTCATACTCTCTACAAACTCTTGCATCTTAAGATCCTTTTTAAAAATTTTTGTGATTGAATTTTATCCAATAAAGCTGATTATTTTATATCGTCTATTAATTTAGAACATAACTCAAATCTATTATGGGT
>JAADEA010000053.1 GCA_013153675.1 Campylobacterota bacterium | reverse complement strand
AACTCCTCTTTTTAAATCTTTATTAATATCTATTGCAAAAATATCAATATCTTCTCTTTTTGCTAAATCTATATTAGAGCTAATATTTATCTTTTCAATCTCTTTTATTTTATCTCTTAATATGGCAGCTTCTTCAAATCTCTCCTTTTGAGCAAGAAAGAGCATTTTTGATGTGAGTTTTTCAATAATAATATTTTTGTTTAATATAGCCTCTTTTGCCTCTTTGGTGATTTTTTTATATGTTGTAGAATCTATTAATCCTTCGCAAGGGGCAAGACATCTTTTAATTTGATAAAATAGACAAGCTCTCTTTTCTCTTAGGCAACTCTTTTTTTGAACTAAAGGGTATAATTCATAGATAGAATCTAAAAGAGCTTTTGCTCCATTTGGGAATGGTCCAAAATATTCTATCTCTTTTTTTGAGAGTACCTTTCTTGTAATTTCAAAGCGTGGAAAAGGTTGGGAGTTATCAATATAGATATATGGATATGTTTTATCATCTCTTAATAGAATATTATATTTTGGTTTAAGTTGCTTAATTAGTGAATTTTCTAAAATAAGTGCCTCATCTTCTCTATCTACAACAATAAAGTCTAATTGATATGTTTCAAATAACATCTTTAAAATTCTTGGTGATAGATTAGGAGCTGGTTTAAATATAGGATTAAATCTCCAGTAACTTTTAACTCTTTTTTGAAGATTTTTTGCTTTTCCTATATATAGTAGTTTTCCATTCTTGTCGAAATATTGATAAACTCCAGGAAGCTGAGGTAGCTGTTTTATCTTTTTAAGAAGTTCTTCTTTTTCCATTCTTTTTAATTAATCCTTTTATCTCTTCTAATATTTTGGCTAAATCTTTATCTTTTAGCTCTATTTTAAATTCGCCTTTTGATTTTTCAAAATAGTAAGGAATAGTCTCTTCTTTTGTTTCAGAAAGATTATAAGATAGCTTAGATATGAAAATTACTATATCATTGATTCCTTTAAATATCTCATTACACCTTTTATCTAATAGTGAGATTTGGGTTAATAGGTTTTTTAATAATTCTTTATTATAATTGAATTCCATTTTATAACCTGGATGAGATAGGGCAATAAATAGCTTATTATCTTTTGTATAGATAAATGCTATTGCTTTTTGGTAGGGAGCTGGTAATAGCTTAATAAATCTATTAAAACATCTATATTTAGAAAGGGAGGAGATAATATTTTGTCTTTTAAGGTTGTTAAAAATATCTTGAATAGTTTTCATGGTGCAATTATACCACTTTTATTTTTGCTTTTTATTATCTTATTTAGTGGATGTGGCTATAAAGCAGACCCAAAATGGGGAAAAGGAAATGGAGTAGAAATTGGCAAAAGTGTATGATGTTGTAGTAATTGGAGCAGGAATTGCTGGGCTATATGCTGCAATGCAATTTCCTAAAGATAAAGAGGTATTGGTTTTATGTAAGGATATTCCTTGGGAGTGTAACACTTTTTATGCTCAAGGGGGAATTGTAACTGCACTAGATGAAGAGGATGTAAAGCTTCATATTGAAGATACATTAAGGGCTGGTGCATTTCATAATGAAAAGAAGACAGTAGAGCTTGTATCAAAAGAATCAATTTTACTTAGAGAAGATCTTATTAAAAGCGGTATGGAATTTGATAGGGATAAAGATGGAAGATTGCTCTATACAAAAGAGGCTGCTCACTCATCAAATAGAATTTTACATGCAGGAGGAGATGCGACAGGAAGGTATCTTCATTATTTTTTAATGAGAAAAAATTCACACCTATTGCAAAGAAACACTCTTGTATATGATCTTTTATTAGAGAGTGGAAGATGTTATGGTGTAAGAGCAATGGTAAATTATAAACCAACTACTATTTATGCTAAAGCAGTGTTAATTGCAAGTGGAGGAATAGGCTCTTTATATTTATATAATACAAATTCAAGAACAGTTAGTGCAGATATTCATGGTATTTGTGTTGAAAAGGGAATTGAGCTAAAAGATATGGAGTTTATGCAGTTTCATCCAACTGTCTTTGTAAAGACACCTTTTGCAAGAAAACTTCTTTTAACTGAAGCTCTAAGGGGAGAGGGAGCTCATATTGTGGATGAGGATGGGAGAAGATTTTTGTTTGATTATGATAAAAGAGGAGAGCTTGCAAGTAGAGATATTGTATCAAGAGCTATTTTTGATTATAAAAGAAAGACAAATAAAGAGGTATTTTTAGATTTCTCTATGTTTGAAGAGGAGTGGTTTAAAAAGAGATTTCCAAATATTACTAAAACTTTTGAAGCACTTGGTTATCATCTTCCAAAGGATAGAGTACCAATCTCTCCAGCTTTTCACTATGCAAATGGAGGTATAGCGTGCGATTTAGATGGAAGAATACCAGGAATTAAGGGATTATATGTAGCAGGAGAGGCAGCTTGCACAGGAATGCATGGTGCAAATAGGCTTGCTTCTAATTCTCTTTTAGAGGCTGCTGTTTTTGCAAAAAGAGCAGCACTTACTATTTTAGATGAGTTGCCAGATAATATTAAAATTCCAAAATTTGAAAAAGATTATGATACTCTATTGCATAAAGAGAATGATAAAGAGTATAAAAATAGATTAAGAGAGATTATGTGGAAAGATGTTGGTATTATTAGAACAAAAGAGGGGCTTTTAGAGGCTAAATATTGGATATATGATACAAAAAATAAAGATATTGGAAGATTATTAGAACTTAGGTTAAATACTGCAGCTGCTATTGTAGATGCTGCTCTAAAGAGAAAAGAGTCATTAGGAACTCACTACATAGAAAAAAGGGATTAAAGATGCATAATATAGATTTAACTCATAGTTGGGTGGGAATTGTTTCACTAATTATCTTTGTAATTGGATATTACTTTATTGCAACAGAAGAGAAATATAGAATGAATAAAGCAAAGCCTGCTTTATTTATTGGAACTTTTATATTTATACTAATTGGAATCTACTTTGCAATAGAAGGATTAAACAGAGCTCCTCTTGAGCATGAAGTAGAAAAATTAATTGTAGAAATTAGTGAGATATTTTTCTTCTTATTTGTTGCTATGACCTATATTGAGGCTATGATTGATAGAGGTGTATTTTCTGCTTTAAGATATAAACTTGTCTCTAAAGGTTATAGTTATAAAAAGCTTTTTTGGTTAACAGGGCTTTTGGCATTTTTTATCTCTCCAGTGGCTGATAACTTAACAACAGCTTTAATTTTATCTACTGTATTAATTACAATTGATAAATATAATAATGACTTTTTAGTTCCAGGAGCCATAAATATAGTTGTGGCTGCAAATGCAGGAGGTGCTTGGAGTCCATTTGGAGATATTACTACCTTAATGGTTTGGATTGCAGGTAAAGGAACTTTTACTGAATTTTTATATCTTTTTCCAGCATCAATTATAGGATGGGTAATTACAGCCTTTTTATTGAGTTTTAAAGTTCCAAAAGGAAAGCCGCCTTTTCATCCAGGAGAAGAGCCCGCAAAAATTAAAGATGGTGGTAAAGTGATAATGGCTCTTTTTGCTCTTACTATTGCAATGGCTGTTCTTTCTCACCAAGTATTAGATCTTCCAGCAATGTGGGGAATGATGTTTGGGCTTAGTTTATTAAAACTATATACATTTTATCATAATAGAAAACATAATGATGATGAATGTAAGGTTGATATTTTCCATTGGGTTTCAAAGATAGAAAATGATACTTTATTGTTCTTTTTTGGAATATTAGCAGCAGTAGGAGGTCTTCATTTTCTTGGATATTTAGAATATTTTACAAAATTGTATGAATCTTTAGGGGCTACTGTTGTAAATATTTTAGTTGGATTTGTATCAGCAATAATAGATAATGTACCTGTAATGAGTGCAGTTTTAAAGGCAGATCCAAATATGGGAGAGATGGCTCAAGCTCAATGGATGCTTGTAACTTTAACTGCAGGAATTGGTGGAAGCTTAATTAGTTTTGGAAGTGCTGCTGGAGTTGGAGTAATGGGTAAAATGCATGGTATATATACTTTTGGTGCTCATATGAAATATGCATGGATGGTATTAGTAGGTTATATTATCTCTATAGCTATTTGGTATGTTCAATTTATTATTTTAAAAATATATTAGGAGAATAGATGAAAGAGGTACCTATTATTGTTTTAGATTTTGGTTCTCAATATACTCAACTTATTGCAAGAAAACTTAGAGAAAATGGAATATATAGTGAAGTTGTTCCATATAGAGAGAGTATTGAGAATATAAAAGCAAAAAATCCCAAAGGAATTATCTTATCTGGTGGTCCAGCTTCTGTATATTCAAAAGATGCACATTTTCCAGATGATAAAATTTGGGATCTTGGGTTACCAATTTTGGGGATATGTTATGGAATGCAGTTAATTGCTTACCATTTTGGAGGTGAAGTTGTAGCAGCTGATCATCATGAGTATGGAAAAGCAAAATTACATATTTTAGATAAGAGTGTTCCTATATTTAAAGGAGTGGAAGATAACTCAACTGTATGGATGAGTCATGCAGATAGGGTAGAGAAATTACCAGATGGGTTTAGAGTAATAGGAGAGAGCGAAAATTCTCCCTATGCAGCAATAGCTAATGATGATAAAAAGATCTATGCTTTTCAATTTCATCCAGAAGTACACCATTCTCAATATGGTTCTTTAATGCTTAAAAACTTTGCTAAATATATTTGTAATGTAGATAGTAAGTGGAATATGGGTTCATTTGCTAAAGAGAAGATTAAAGAGATTAGAGAAAAAGTTGGTGATAAAAAGGTTTTATGTGCAGTTAGTGGAGGGGTGGATAGTTCAGTAGTAGCAGCTTTATTACATGAGGCAATTGGAGATAATTTAATAGCTGTATTTGTAGATACAGGACTTCTTAGAAAAGATGAAGCTTTACAAGTAGAGAATATGTTTAAGGCACTTGGAATTAATCTCATTACTATTGATGCAAAAGAGAGATTTTTAAATAAACTAAAGGGTGTCACAGATCCAGAGGAAAAAAGGAAAATAATTGGTGAGACATTTATTGAGGTTTTTGATGAAGAGGCAAAAAAATATGCAGAAGATGTGAGTTTTTTGGCACAAGGAACTCTATATACAGATGTAATTGAATCTGTCTCTGTTAAAGGACCTTCAAAAACAATTAAATCTCACCATAATGTAGGTGGTTTGCCAGATTGGATGAAGTTTGAACTTATTGAGCCCCTAAGAGAGATATTTAAAGATGAGGTTAGAGCTTTAGGGCTTGAGCTTGGATTACCAAAAGATATGTTGTGGAGGCATCCATTCCCAGGACCAGGGCTTGCTATTAGAGTAATGGGAGAGGTTACGCCAGAAGCCCTTAGACTTCTTAGGGAGAGCGATGCAATTATGCAAGAGGAGCTTAAGGCAAGTGGATATTATAATAAGGTATGGCAAGCTTTTACAGTCTTATTAAATGTTAATTCAGTTGGAGTAATGGGAGATAATAGAACTTATGAAAATACTGTTTGCGTAAGAATGGTTGAGAGTGTAGATGGAATGACCGCAAATTTTGCTCATGTACCTTATGAGATTTTAGAGAACATTAGTAGAAGAATAATTAATGAGGTAGATGGTATAAATAGAGTAGTTTATGATATTAGTTCAAAACCTCCAGCTACAATAGAGTGGGAGTAAGATGCTAAATAAACCAAAATTTAGCATTTTTAAAAATATATCTTACTCCTTAAATGGAGCAAAATGGGTTTTAAGAAGTGAGAAATCTTTTAAAATTCAACTATTTGTGATATTTTTAATAGGAGTGGGACTCTTTTTTGTTCCCTTCTCTTTAAGAGGAAAGTTGATCTTATTTTTTTCTACGTGGATTATTTTAATTGCTGAAGCTTTTAATAGTGCAATTGAGAGAGTTGTAGATTTAGTTACTTCATCATATCATCCTTTAGCAAAAGAGGCAAAGGATATTGGCTCTTTTGGAGTGTTGCTCTCTTTTATTTTAATATTTTTTATTTGGATTATTGTAATTGGAGTAGAAGTTGGATATTTATAATGATATATTAAAAGAGGTTGCAAAAGCAATAGCTAATAGCTCTTATTTATTAATTAGTGCTGGTGCTGGAATGGGTGTTGATAGTGGTTTGCCAACTTTTAGAGGAAAAGAGGGATTTTGGAGAGAGTATCCATTTGCTAAAAAGCTTGGAGTCTCTTTTGAAGAGATGGCAAATCCAAAATGGTTTGATATTAATCCAAATTTAGCTTGGGCTTTTTATGGACATAGATTAGAGCTATATCGAAAAAGTAAGCCTCATATTGGTTTTAAGATTTTATTAGATATAGCAAATAGTAAGAAAGACTATTTTGTATTAACCTCAAATGTTGATGGACATTTTCAAAAGAGTGGTTTTAATATAAATAAAATATATGAAGTGCATGGATCTATTCACCATTTACAATGTAGTGAGCCTTGTATAGAAGAGATTTGGAGTGCAGATAATATAGAGGTAGATATAGATTATAATAAATTTTTAGCTAAAGATCCTCTTCCAAAATGTATCTATTGTAATAAAGTAGCAAGACCAAATATTTTAATGTTTAATGATTTTAGATGGGTAGAAAAGAGGGCTATTGAACAAAGAGAAAGATTTATGGATTTTTTAGAGAAATTAGATGATAAATTAACTATTATAGAGATAGGAGCGGGGGTTGCTGTGCCTACTATTAGATTGTATGATGAAGAGATAAGTAGAAACTATAAAGCTATTTTAATTAGAATTAATCCTCAAGAAGCTTTTGATGCTGATATCTCTATTCCTTTAGGAGCAAAGGAGGCTATTATTAAAATTTCTCAATATTTATAAAACTATTTTAGTCTAAACAACTAAACTTTCTTTATTTTTTCTTGAAAAGCTCTCTATTTTTTTGTAAAATTCTAAAAAATTTTATTCCCCAAAGGAGCTTTATAATGGCAAAGTATCAATATCAAACTGAGGTTGGAGAGCTGCTTCATTTAATGACACACTCTTTATATTCTAATAAAGAGATTTTTCTTAGAGAGCTTATTTCAAATGCAAGTGATGCTTTAGATAAATTTAACTATCTTCATTTAACTGATGATAGATTTAAAGATGAAAAGTGGGAACCAAAGATAGTAGTAAAGGTTGATAAGGATGATGGTTCTGTTTCTGTAATTGATAATGGTATAGGAATGAATGAAAAAGATTTAATAGAAAATCTTGGTACTATAGCAAAAAGTGGTACAAGAGCTTTTTTAGAAGAGATTTCAAAAAATAAAGATAAAAAGATAGATAATAACTTAATTGGACAGTTTGGAGTAGGGTTTTACTCTGTTTTTATGGTTAGTGATCAAGTAGAGGTTATTACTAAAAAGGCAGGAGAGGATAAGGCATATAAATTTAAGAGTGATGGCAAAGGGGAATTTGAGATTAATGAAGTTATAAAAGAGAGCCATGGAACAGTAGTTTATATAAAACTAAGAGATGATGCAAAAGAGTTTTTAGATCATAATAGAGTAAGAGATATTATAAAGAAATACTCTAACCATATTCCATATAAGATATATTTAAGTTATAAAGAGGAGGTTGATGGTAAAGTTGAAGAGAAAAAAGAGGTGGCAAATGAAGCAACTGCTTTATGGACATTGCCAAAAGGTGAGATAAAAGATGAGGAGTATATAGAATTTTATAAGACTACATGGGGAGATTTTGAAGATCCTCTATTTTGGATACACACTATTGCAGAGGGTTCTTTAGAGTATAAGACTCTATTTTTTATTCCAAAAGTTCCGCCTGCTGATCTATATAGAGCAGATTTTCAACCGGGTGTAAAATTGTATATTAAAAGAGTATTTATTACTGATAAAGAAAAAGAGCTATTACCTTTATATTTAAGATTTGTAAGGGGAATTATTGATAGTGAAGATTTACCATTAAATGTAAGTAGAGAGATCTTACAAGAGAATAGAATTTTAGCTAATATAAAGCAAGCAAGTGTAAAAAGAATTTTAAAAGAGATTTTAAAACTTGATAAAGAGAAGTTTAATATTTTTATCAATAATTATAATAGACTTATGAAAGAGGGAATATATACTGATCATTTAAATAGAGAGCTTTTGTTAGATATTGTAAGATATAAAAGTACAAAAGTAGATGGATTTACCTCTTTTAAAGAGTATATTGAAAGAGAGAGTAAAAAAGAAGATAGGGCTAAAGAGATCTACTATATTATTGGAGAAGATGAAAATATTTTAAGAAATTCTCCTTTACTTGAATATTATAAAGAGAGAGATTTAGAGGTATTAATTATGGATGATAAGGAGGTAGATGAGATTGTAACTCCAACAATTGGAGAGTATCAAGAGTGGAAATTGGTAGATATTACTCTTAGAGAGATTGAAGAGAGCAAAGATAAAAAAGAGGAGATTGAAAAATTAAATAAAGAGTTTAAAAACTTAATAGATATTTTTAAAGAGGCTCTAAAAGATAGAGTAAAAGATGTTAGAATGACTACTAAATTGGTAGAGAGTCCAAGCTGTGTGGTTCCAGATAGTTCAGATCCACTTGTGTCAATGAGACATCTTTTTAAGAGTATGGGAGAAAAAGAGCCAGATATTCCTTTGATTTTAGAACTAAATGCTAAGCATCCATTAATTAAAAAATTAAATGAAAGTAGTGATAAAGAGTTAATTAAAGAGAGTGCTTTGATTCTTTTAGATAGTGCAAGATTAGCAGAAGGTTTAGATCCAACAAATAAGAGAGATTTTTCTATAAAGGTAATAGATATTTTACAAAGGGCTCTTAGTTAGCCCTTTAAAAATTGTTTTTTATAAAATTTTCTATAAGATCTTTTAGTTTAACCCTCTTTCCTAAAATATTTTGATATATTACATAGTTTGCTAATACTTGTAATCCATAATCTCTTGCTTGCTCTTTTGATACTAATTCAAAGCTAAGGTAAGGTTCAAATTCTCCCCTTTTAAAATGGGCTTTTTTCAAAAGAGCTCTTTTTGTATATCCAATTCCAGCATTATAAGCATAAGCGATTAAGAGAGGATCTTTTAGATGTTTTTTTAAATAGTTTATATGGTAGTTTGCATATTTTATAGATAAATATGGATCAAAAAT
>JAADEA010000052.1 GCA_013153675.1 Campylobacterota bacterium | reverse complement strand
CTCCTCTTGTGCCTTTAATAGAGTACTCTTTATATGTAAATGGTATAGATAATAAAGTAAATGTTTCGAAAATTGATAGTAATGAATCTATTTCTTTTGAAAAGAGAAGATTTGAGAATAAAAAAGGAACAAGAGGTATTGCAAGAGTAAATCTATATTTAAATTATGAAAGACATTTTAATACACCAATGAATCCTATAGATTTCAATTTAACCTCTATTAGAGTATGGAGTAAAAAATTAAAGGCTCCTGCTAATTTAGATCTTAATAGATTTGCTCAAGGAAAAAAAGAGTTAAATTATAGACGCTTCTTCTACTATGGAAGAGTTGTTGCTTCGCAAGATTATTATAAGACACAAGAGGAGTTTCAAAATACTCCTATTTTAATTACTCGCTATTGTGATTTATCTATAAAAGAGTGTGGAGATTTAGGAATAGATATTAACAAATCTGCTACTGGCAGATATAATTGGTGGCTTTCAGTAAATCATAAGGTAGAAGATTATAAAGATGGAAAGGTTCAATTAGAATCTTTATTGCCAGATGGTGCAAGTGTTACTCCTTTATTAAAACATCTCAAAAGAGGAATTGATAAGAATGTAACAGTTAGAGATCTAAAAAGATATCAAAGACCTTTTGTAGTCAAAATTAATGCTTCACATAATAGTTCAAAATGGTTAATATTTAATCCATTTAAAGATGAATATCCAAAATTTCTATATAAAGTTAAATTTGATTTAAGTGGAAGTGGATGGTCTGGAATAGGTGAGACAGGACATGCAGTTGATAGTACTGATGCAGTTGGAACCCCTTCTAAAAGGATTACGTGGTAAAATAAAGAAAATAGTATTTAGGATTTAGAAGAATGAGAAGAGTTATAATATTTATACTCTTAATATTAATAGTTGGGGGGTGTAGTGCAGTAGAGAGTTCATTAGAACCAAGCAAGTATAATAAGATAGATAAAAGTATTAAAATTAGAAGTTTAGATGATGCAATAAGAGCAAATGATTTAGAGAGTGCAGATGAGATATATTTAAATATGGTAGAAAATAGTAAGGGAGATCTTCACTCTCTTACTCCTGCTATGTTAAAGCTTGCTAAAGCTCATATGAAAAATAGAGAGTATCTATTAGCAAATTTCTATTTAGATCAATATATTAAAAATGAGGGAAAAGATATAGATTTAGCATACTATTTAAAGGCAAAAGCTATATTTAAAAAGGCTTATGAGGAGCAAAGTGGGGAGTTAGAGCTAAATAGAGCAATAGATGCTCTAAAGGAGATTAAAAAAGGATTTGCAGAGGGAGATTATGGGGATGATATAGATAATATGATTGCAAGATTAAAGGCAAAAAGGGATAACTACTTTGAACAAGTAGCAAAATTTTACGAAAGAATGGGAAAAAATAAAGCAGCTGAATTTTATTTTAAGAAAATAGACTCTTCTAATTAGATCCTCATTTAAAATTGGCTATAACTATACTCTCTTGACAATAAGTGAAATATATTGTATATTTTATAATAAAACTTTATACAATATAACTAAAGGAAGTTAATAATGAAGCTTAAAGATTATGATAAGTTTCCAACAACTTTACCAGTAATTATAGAAGATACTCAATTTTTCTACCCCTTTATGATAAGCCCTATATTCTTATCTACAAAAGAGGATATTGATGCAGTAAATAAGGCAATGGAAGATAACAAACTTCTATTTGTAGCTACAACAAAGGCTGGGAAAGAGGGGAATAGAGATTATAATTCAATCTATCAGGTAGGAGTAGTTGGAAATATTATTAGAAAAGTTCAAATGCCAGATGATAAGGTAAAAATTCTATTTCAAGGTTTAGCAAGAGGTAGAATTATTGAGCCAACAAGAGAGGAAAATAACCGTCTTTTGGAGGCTATGGTTGATATAGTAGAAAATGATAGCTATAATCAGTTAAAAATTGATGCTCTTTTGCAACTTTTAAGAGAAAAATTAAAAGCTTTATCTCAATTAAATAATATGATCCCACCAGATTTAGTAAAGACAATAGAGGAGAATGATGAGCCTCATAGAATTGCAGATTTGGTCTCATCAATGCTACCTTTAAAAAAAGAAAAAGCATATGAGCTATTTATTAAAGATAATATAGAAGATAGATTGCTTGGAATTATTGATGAGATAGTAAGGCAGATTGAAACATTAAAAGTTCAAAGAGAGATTAATAATAGAGTTCATAGTAAAATTGAGCAAACTAATAAAGAGTTCTATTTAAAAGAGCAACTTAAAGAGATTCAAAAAGAGCTTGGATTAGATAGTCAAAGAGAACAAGAGATTGAGGCTTTTAGGGAGAAATTAGAAGCAATTAAAGAGTATATTTCAGAAGATGCATATAAGGAGATAAAGAAGCAGATAGAAAGATTATCAAGAATCCATCCTGATAGTGCCGATGCTACTGTTCTTTATAGCTATTTAGAACTTGTTTTTGATATGCCTTTTGGAAAATTTTCAAAAGGTACCTTAGATACTAATAAAGTGGCAAAAAGGTTAGATGAAGATCACTACTCTTTAAAAGATGCAAAAGAGAGAATTATTGAGTATTTTTCTGTAAAAGAGTTAGCTCTTTTAAGAGGCAAAAAAGATATTGATACAAAGGGTGTAATTTTATGTTTTGCTGGACCTCCAGGAGTTGGTAAAACATCTTTAGCAAATTCAATTGCTAAGGCTCTAAATAGATCATTAGTTAGAATTGCTCTTGGAGGATTAGAAGATGTAAGTGAGTTAAGAGGACATAGAAGAACATATGTTGGAGCAATGCCTGGTAGAATTGTTCAAGGATTGATAGAGGCAAAAAGTATGGATCCAGTAGTAGTATTAGATGAGATTGATAAACTTGGAAGAAGTTTTAGAGGAGATCCAAGTGCAGTATTATTAGAGATTTTAGATCCAGAGCAAAATAGCCATTTTAGAGATTACTATTTAAATTTTCATATAGATTTAAGTAAAGTGCTATTTATTGCAACTGCTAATAATATATCTACTATACCAGCTCCTTTGAGAGATAGAATGGAGATTATTACTATTAATAGCTATACTCCTGATGAAAAGTTTGAGATAGCTAAAAGATATTTAATTCCTCAAGAGTTAAAAAATCATGCATTAAGAAAAGATGAGTTTGAGATCTCTAAAAAGGCTCTTAGAAAATTGATTGATGAGTATACAAGGGAGGCTGGAGTTAGAAATTTAAGAAGAAAAATTGCTATGATTTTAAGAAAGGTTGCAAAACAGATTTTAGAAAATCCAAAAATTAAAAAAATTAAAGTAAGTGCTAAAAATTTGGCAAAATATGCTGGCAAGAAAGTCTTTGAATATGAAACTATTACCAAAGAGCCAAGTGTTGGTGTAGTAAATGGATTAGCATGGACAAGTGTGGGTGGAGATGTTTTAACAATTGAGGCTATTAAAATTAAAGGAAAAGGTGGACTTCAACTAACAGGAAGTTTGGGAGATGTAATGAAAGAATCGGCAAGAATTGCTCATAGTGTAGTTAAGATCTTAATTGATGAGAGAAAACTTCATATTGATAGAAAACTTATTCCAAGAAGTGCCCAAGAGATTGAAAAAGATATTTTGCCAGATCCAAGTGAAATCTATAAAAGATATGATTTACATTTGCATGTTCCAGAGGGAGCAGTGCCAAAAGATGGACCAAGTGCTGGTATAACAATGGCAAGTGCAATTGCTTCAATATATAGCAACAAAAAGGTAAATAATAAAGTAGCAATGACAGGGGAGCTTACACTTACAGGACAAGTATTGCCAATTGGAGGGCTTAAAGAGAAGCTAATTGCAGCATACAAAGCTGGTATAAAAAAGGCACTTATTCCTCAAAAAAATTTTGAAAGAGATTTAGAAGATATTCCATCTGAAGTATTAGAACATTTAGAAATTATTCCTGTATCAAAAATTGAAGATGTATTAAAGGAGGCTTTAATAGATTAAGCCTTCTTGATCTCTTTTTTGTTTAAATTTATAAGAGCTCTTATTGCCCCATATAAAATATAAGAGCTAAGAATAATTAATAGACCTTCTGTTGGATAGATATATAAAAAAGAGATAATAATTGTAAGAGTAACTAAAATTTCTAAACTAAATCTTCTCTCAATTGAGATCTTCTTAAAAGATGGATATCTAATATTGCTTACCATCAAAATAGCAACTACTAAAGATAATATAGGTAAAATAATTTTATATTCTAAATCATACTCTAAAAAAAATAGAGTTAATGTAGCAATATATATAGCAGCAGAAGGAATAGGTAGTCCTATAAAAAAGTTTGGATCATTTTGAGAAGTGGTAATATTAAATCTTGCAAGTCTAATTGCTCCAAGAATAATAAAAAGTGCTGCTACTAAAATACCAAATTTTCCATAACTGTATCCACAATAAAAATATACTAAAAAAGCAGGAGCCACTCCAAAAGCAACAATATCTGCCAAAGAGTCAAACTCTACTCCAAATTTACTTGTAGTATGGGTTAATCTTGCTACTCTTCCATCAAGTCCATCAAAAATTAAAGATAAAAATATAAGCCAGGCGGCACTTTCAAATTTCCCCTGGCTTGCTTTTACTATACTTACTACTCCAGTAAAAATAGAAGCAGCAGTAAAAAGATTTGGCAAAATATAAG
The DNA here is from genome assembly GCA_013153675.1 of Campylobacterota bacterium. Next base: position 4,463 of record JAADEA010000052.1, on the reverse strand, counting down.
CAAATTTTATCTTCTGCATTAATCCTCTTTGCTTTTATTATCTATATTATTTTCTTTTTGATTATCTATATTTTGATTATCTTCTTTTGTTGAGTTTAAATTTTGGTTATCTTCTTGATTTGACTTAATTTCTTCCTCTTCTTTTTCCTCTTTATGAGCTAATCTTGATTCTTTATTATGTCTCTTTTCAAACTCTTCTATAATTTTTCTAACCTCTTTTCCTTCGATTACTTCATGTTCTAATAATTTTTTTACCATCTCTTCAATTGCCTCTTGATACTCTTTTAGAGTCTCTTTTACATATTTATATCTCTCATCAAGAATTCTTTTAATAGCTTCATCTATTGCTTCAGCAGTTTTTTCACTATACTCTTTAATAAATTGACCTCCGCCTAAAAATGCATTTCCTTGAGGCTTTTCAAGAACCATTAATCCAGCTACATCACTCATACCATATCTTGTAATCATATCTCTAATAATATCAGTAGCTCTCATTAAATCATTTCCAGCACCAGTAGATATATCTCCAATAAATAACTCTTCAGCTGCCCTTCCACCAAGTAATACATCTACCTCAGCAAGAAGCTCATGTTTTTGCTTTAAGAATCTATTCTCTTCATCTGGTAGATGTAGAGTATATCCTAATGCTCCAAGTCCTCTTGGAATAATTGAAACTTTCGTAACTCTTGTTGCTCCTTTAGTAAGTTCTGCCATTAGAGCATGTCCACTCTCATGATAAGAGACAATTTTTTTCTCAAGATCATTTATTTTCCTATTTTTCTTTTCAAGTCCTACAAAGGCTCTTTCAATTGCTTCCATTAAATCAGATTGTTCAATATATTTTTTATTTTTTCTTCCAGCAAGCAAAGCAGCCTCGTTAATAATATTTGCTAAATCTGCTCCTGCAAGTCCAGCAGTAGCTTTTGCAATCTCTTCTAAATTTACCTCAGGAGAGAGTTTTACATCTTTAGAGTGTATCTTTAAAATGGCAAGCCTACCTTCATAATCTGGTTTATCAACTAAAACTTGTCTATCAAATCTTCCTGCTCTAAGTAGGGCTGGATCAAGTACTTCTGGTCTATTGGTAGCTGCTAATACAATTACAGGCGATTTTGAGCTATCAAATCCATCCATCTCTGCTAATAATTGGTTTAATGTCTGCTCTCTTTCATCATTTCCACCAACTGGTCCACCAAAAGCTCTACTCTTTCCAATTGCATCTATCTCATCAATAAATATAATACTTGGAGCCTCTTTTTTTGCTTGTTCAAAAAGATCTCTTACTCTACTTGCTCCAACTCCCACAAACATCTCAATAAAGCTACTTCCACTTACTGCAAAAAATGGTACATCAGCCTCTCCTGCTACTGCTTTTGCCAAAAGAGTCTTTCCCGTTCCTGGAGGTCCTACTAAAAGAACCCCTTTTGGAATTTTAGCCCCAAGAGCAATATATCTTTGAGGATGTTTTAGAAAATCTACAATCTCTTTTACCTCCTCTTTTGCCTCATCTACTCCTGCTACATCATCAAATTTTACGTTTGGTTTTTCTGAATTAATTAAATTTCCAGCTTTTCCAATGCCTAAAATTCCACTTCCCATTCCTTTTGACATTCTCTTTGCCATATAGATCCAAAGGGCAAAGAAGATTAAAATAGGAAGAAGAGTAGTTAAAAGCTCACTTAAAAAACCTCCTCCCATTACACCGCTATACTCTATCTTTTTTTCATCTAATATTTTAATAAAATCTGGATCATTTGCTGGTATCTTTTCTGCAATATATCTAATCTTTTTCCCATCTTTTTCACCAAGTGCTTCAATTGTAGTAGGGGTAATTTTAACCTTTTTTAATACTCCCTCTTTTGCCAACTCTTTAATTTTAGAGTAGCTAACCTTTTTAGTAAGAGTTATAAATTGCTGATTAAAGGATTGATTAAATGAGCCATTCCCTTGTGTGCCAATTAGAATTTTAAATACTAAAATAACAACTATTGAAAATATTGCAAATGCAACTAATGGATTATCATTAAAAAAATTTTTCTTTTTGTTGTTATTATCTTTCTTTTTGTCCATTTTTACCCTTTATATACTAAAGTTACCCACTCATCTTGTGGAATCTTTTCTAATAGTTCTAAATCTTGGTATTTTTGGAGTATTATATTTTCTTTTTTATCCAAAATACCAGATAAAATTAAGATAGAATCTTTTTTTAATCTATCTGTTAAATCTTCTTTTATAGCAACTAATACATCAGCTATGATATTGGCTACTACCATATCATATTTTTTTTGGCTCAAATTTGCTGAGCCAAGCCAAATATTACCAAAATTTTCGTTATTTAACTTAAAATTTTTTTTAGCGCTTTCAATTGCTAAAGGATCTGTATCACACAAATCTACATTAGCTCCAAGTTTTGCAGCACTTAAAGCTAAAATTCCGCTTCCACATCCTACATCTAAAAGGGTATTATTTGGCTTTATATATTTACTAATAGCTTTAATTACATTAGCAGTAGTTGGATGGTGTCCTGAGCCAAATGCTAAAGCTGGATCTATTACAATATCTATTTTGCCATCTTTTGGTTGGTGCCATGAGGGACGTATATAGAAGTTTTCTATCTCTATTGGTTCAATAGAGTCTTTATATCTTTTAATCCAATCAATATTCTCTCTCTTTTCTATCTTTATATCATCAATTATCTCTTTATCTATTAAATTAAGGGCACTATTAAACTTTTCTAAGTCAGAAGTTCTAATAATTAAAGAATCTTTTTTTATCTCTATGGCTTCATTTAGAGAGGTTGTAAAAAAGTCTCCTAATAACTCTATTAAATCTTCTTTACTCTTTATAATAATTTCAAAAAAATAGTCTTTCATTTATCCTCTTTTGCAATTTTTATAGCCTCTTTTAGATCAATTTTTCCTTCATAAAAGGCTTTTCCAATAATTACCCCATCAATATTTGCTTTAAGCAAGGCTTTAATATCATTAATATCTTTTACCCCGCCACTTGCAATTGTCTCAATACCACTTGCTTCTTTTATTGCTTTTGTAAATTCAATATTTACTCCACTTAGTGTTCCATCGCGTCCAACATCTGTGCAAATTATTGCCTCAACCCCGCAATTTGCAAACTCTTTTGCAAGATTGGTTGCTTTCATTTGGCTTGTCTTTGCCCATCCTTCAACTGCAACATATCCATCAATTGCATCAATTCCAACAACAATTGGATATTTTTCTGCCATCTCTTTAACAAAATCTGGATCTTTAACGGCAATAGAACCTAAGATTAATCTATTTATCCCTAAATCAAGATACATCTTTATTGTATCCTCATCTCTAATTCCACCCCCAAGCTCAAGCTTTAAGTTAGTATTCTTGCGAATTTTTTTAATTTGCTCTAAATTTTTTGGCTCTCCGGCAAATGCACCATTTAAATCAACAAGATGCACCCACTTGCTTCCCATCTCTTCAAACTTTTTTGCAACTTCCCAAGGCTCAGAACTATAAATCTTAGCACTCTCCATTAGCCCCTTTGTAAGGCGCACTGCTTTTCCATCTTTTAAATCAATTGCAGGCAAAATTGTCATTACTCTTCCTTAAATAAATTTATTAGCTTTTGTTTCAATTCATTAAAATTTGGATGATTATAATCAAATGGATACTTTTTTTGTTTATAAAAAGTATTAAACACCCATTTATCACTTAACTCATATTTATAGCAATTTTTAAACTCTTCTATACACTCTTTTTGCTCATTATCTAATACAGATAATAAAAAGCTCTCTAAATAACCTTTTTCTTTCTCTTCATCACTAAATATAAAATAATCAACTGGCAACTTAAAATCTAAATTTTTAATTAACTCTTTTAATTTTTCCTCTGTTTGCTTATAACCTCTAATAGGACACTTATCTTTTGGATCATCTGCATCAACTGCAATAAAAAGTTTGTCTATAATATCAAGCTCTTTTTCTATCTCATTATATAAACAATGGCTTAATTTAAATATATTATCTTTACCTTTAAAAATTTTAAATTCATATTTAGCTTTTTCAATATTTAGACTATTTAAAAAATCTTCAAAAAACTCTTTATCAGTAATCCCCTCTACAATAAAAACTACCATCCTCTAACCTCATTGCCTATCTCTAACTCTCTAAAAAACCTCTCACTATCCATCACAATAGCTCTTGGTTTATTATATTTATTTATACCCATTTCAATAAATGCTATATCCTCTTTATCTATTTTTTTATCTTCTAATAATTTTTTAGCTACTCTTGCATAACTTTGAATACATTCAATTGAGTGAGTTGTAGCAAATACTTGAACATTTTGTTCTTTTGAAATAGTTAAAATTATTTCCCATAATTTATCAAGGTTTGTATAATGTATTCCATTTTCTATTTCATCAATAAAAAGTATACCATTTTCACTACTTATAAGAGATAGGAGATAAGATAT
>JAADEA010000114.1 GCA_013153675.1 Campylobacterota bacterium | reverse complement strand
TGAGCTCTTCTATTAGTAATTTAAAATTTTCATCTTTTTGAATTATCTCTTGAGTCTTTTTCATAGCATGAGATATGGCTGTGTGATCTTTTAATCCAAGCTGAGTGGCAATTTGTGGCATAGAATTTAGAGTAAGGTTTCTTGCTAAATAGATAATTATTCTTCTTGCATTTACTACATTTTTTGACCTATTTTTAGATTTTACCTCTGATGGTTTTATATTGAGCTCTTTACATACTATATTTATAATATCTTCTAATGAGATATTTGATTGTTTTTCTCTTATTTGATCTTTTAGGGCATTTTTTGCAAACTCTAAAGTTATTGGTTGATTTAACATAGAACTTAGAGCATTTAGTTTTATAATAGTTCCTTCAATCTCTCTAATATTATCTCCCATATTTGTTGCAAGGTAGTGAATTATCTCTTTATCAAGTCTAATTCCATTTAATTCGCATTTTTTCTCTATAATTGCTATTTTTGTTTCAAGTCCTGGGGGTTGAATATCTGCTAATAATCCCCATTCAAATCTACTTTTTAATCTATCTACCAATCCAGCTATTTTGTTTGGATGTCTATCAGAAGTAAGAACAATTTGTTTTCCTTGAGAGTGGAGTTCGTTAAAAGTATGAAAGAACTCCTCTTGAGTTTGCTCTTTTTGAGATATAAATTGAATATCATCTATTAACAATAGGTCACAATTTCTATAATATTCCCTAAACCTATCCATAGTTTGGCTTCTTACGTGTGATATATACTTGTTCATAAATTGCTCGAAAGTAGCATATATAACTCTATCTCCCTCATTTAATCTATAATTTCCTATTGCTTGAAGTAGGTGTGTTTTTCCAAGTCCAACTCCTCCATATATAAATAGAGGATTATACTGTTTACCTGGTAATTGGGCTACGCTAATAGAGGCAGAATAGGCAAATTGGTTTGAACTTCCTACTATAAAGCTATCAAAGGTATAAGATGGATTAAGAGGCGTTGAGGTTCCAATTGAGTAATTTGGTCTTTTTTGCTCTTTTATTGGAGTATTTTCTTTTGGGCTCTTTTTTATCTCTATTTTAATAGATGGTCTTATATTTGTATAAATTTCAAATTTTGAGGCTATTAGATCTTTATATTTTCTTTGGATCCATTTTGCGCTATAAATATTTGGTGCGTAAAATATGACTAAATCACTCTTTGAATTATCCTCATCAAAAATTAGATTTTTAAAATATCTTTCAAATTCACTAATTTTTATCTCTTCTTTTATACTATTTATAACTTTTTGACCTATATTCATTAAATTCCTTTTTTCACATATAATGTGAATAATTATCTCTATTTTAGCCAATAAGAGATAAAATTTGCTCAAATTAAATGTGAATATAACTTATTCACATAGTGAAAAGTATGTGAACAAATAGTTGTTAATATAGGATATATTTTCCAAATTATGGTCATTTTGGAAGGAGAATAGTATAGTGAATATTTTAGGATTAGATCCGGGAAGCCAAAATTTAGGATTTGGCATAATTTCTATTGTTAATAAAAAAGTTTCATTTTTAGAAGCTGGTGTTATAAAGATTCCAAAAGGATCTCTTCAAGAACAGTTGCTCTATATGGTAGATGGATTAGAGACTATCTTAAAAAAAGATATTGATCAAGTTGCTCTTGAAGATATATTTTTTGCTTATAATCCAAAAGGTGTGCTTAAGTTAGCTCAATTTAGGGGGGCAATTTTATTAAAACTTTTAGAAAAGTTTGATAGTGTATATGAATATACCCCTTTACAGATAAAAAAAGCTCTAACAGGCAGAGCAAAAGCTTCGAAAGAACAGGTGGCTTTTATGGTAAAGAGGTTATTAAATATAAAAGGGGAGATAAAGCCTTTAGATATAAGTGATGCTTTAGCAGTGGCAATTACTCACGCTCAAAGAGTTTAATTATAAAACTGTTAAATTTTATTTTATAAAAAAATATTATAATAGTTCAAAAATCAAAAGGAGGTTTTTTAGATGTATGATCTAATTATTATAGGAGGAGGTCCAGGAGGTATTGGAACTGCAATTGAGGCTAAATATTTAGGAATAGATAAAATTTTACTGATTGAAAAGAGTGATAACCATTCAGATACTATTAGAAGATTTTATAAAGATAAAAAGAGAGTAGATAAAAATTGGCAGGGAAAAGAGGTTGAGTTAGAAGGGAATATTCCATTTATGGATGGGACAAAAGAGAGTACATTAGATTTTTTTGATAAGCTAATTGATGAACATCAAATAGATAGTTATTTTAATTGTGAAGTAGAAAAGATAGTAAAAGAGAAAGATCATTTTAAAGTAAAAGCTTCTTGTGGTGAATTTGAGGGAAAATTTGTAGTTGTGGCAATAGGAAGAATGGGAAAACCAAATAAACCATCATATAAATTACCACCATCCCTAAAGAGAAGAATAAATTTTAACTTAGATAGCTGTAATCAAGGAGAAAAAATTTTAGTAGTTGGAGGAGGAGATAGTGCTTTAGAGTATGCTTTAGAGCTCTCTAAAAGTAATGATGTAACTATAAATTATAGAAAGAGTGAATTTACCAGACCAAATCCTACAAATATAGCAGATATTAAAAAAGCAATAAAAGAGGGCAGGGTTAAAGCAAAGCTTGGAGTTGATATAGAATCGGTAGAAAATGAGCATGGATTAGTAAAAGTTAACTTTAAAGATGGAAGTAGTGAAATATTTGATAGAGTAATTTATGCAATAGGTGGAACTACGCCAGTAGACTTTTTAAAATCTGCTTCAATAAAGTTAGATGAAAGAGGAGAGCCAATTTTAAAAGATAATTTAGAAACATCAGTAGATGGATTATATATTGCAGGAGATATTGCCTTTAGAAGTGGAGGTTCTATTGCAATAGCTTTGAATCATGGATATAAAATTGCAAAAGATATATTAAAAAAGATAAATAGTTAAAATTTTTAAAAATTATTTTTAAAATAAAAGATTTTTCTTAAGAAGGAGCCTCTATTTTGCTCCTTTTATATTAAATTCCCCTTAAGCTGCCATAAATCTATATAAAGAACAAATTTATAAAATGAAAAATAAAAAAAGAGCAAATATTTCACATAAAAATGCCATATTTTTTAAATATCTCCAAAAAATTCGATAAAATGAGCTTATTGAAATAAGACAGCCATTTTTATTAAAATTAACAATTTGGCATATTTTATCTATTTTATTGTTAAATTTGTTCATTTTTTAACAATAAAAATTGTAAAATAACAAAAGAGACTTAAAAGGATTTTTGCCTTTAAATCTTAAAAAAAGGTTTAGTATGTATGATGCGTTAAAATATAAAACTCTCTTATATGTAGAAGATGACTCTACTGTAAGAGAGAATTTGGCTCAAATTTTAGATAATTTTTTTGCAAGGGTAATAGTTGCTTCTACTGCTGAAGAGGCTTGGAGACTATATCAAAGAGAAAATATAGATATTGCTATTGTAGATATTGAATTACCGGGAATGAATGGACTTGAATTAATTAGACTGATAAAAGAGCGTCAACCAGATATTCCAGTAGTAATTGTTTCAGCATATACAACAACAGATTATCTTTTAGAAAGTATTGAATTAAAACTTGATAAATATGTAGTAAAACCTCTTACTTCACGAAAATTGTATGAACTTATGGACAAATTAAATAATGAGTTTAAAGATGATAATCTGCTCTATTTTCCAAAAGGAGCAGTAGTAGATGTAAGTAAATCTACAATTACCTTTAATAATAAAAGTTTTCCTTTAACTTATAGAGAGTTAAAAATGATGAAGATTCTTTATGAAAAGAGAGCTATAAGCTATGAGGAGCTATACTCTCTTTGGAGAGATATTCCTTCAGATAATGCGGTGAGATCTTTTATAAAACAGCTTAGAAAGAAATTACCAGAAGGATTATTAAAAGTTAGAAGTAAAATAGGATATGTGTTAGAGGAGCCTCAGTGAAATATAAGGGAAAATCTTCAAAGATTACCTTTTTAATTATAATTTTCCCTCTTTTAACTCTTCTTATTTATGGAATAATGTCTCATATATTTTTATATTTTGTTCAAAAAAAAGAGATAGAAAATACACTTGCCTTTTATAAAGAAAAAATTTTAGATAATAAAAAGACTGTATTAAGGACAAAGGTTGATACTTTTGTAGAATATATTATCTATCTTGATCAAATGGAATATAAAAGAGAAAAAAAAGAGTTAAGTGCCCATGCAAAGCTTGTATTAAATAGTATTGACTCTTTAAAGATAAATGATGATCTAAATTTAATAAAGCGCCTATTAAAAGCTATTCCACCTGTTAGACTTAGTAATTATCTATTAATAGATAAGAGTGGAAAAGTACTTTTCCCTGAATTTATATATGAAAATTTCTTTTCTCTAAAGAGTAAAAAGAAAGATGTAAAGAGTCAATTTTTTGAAGCTATTAAAAGAGGAGGGGGCTTTATTGAATTTAGTGGTAATTTAATTAAGAAAAACTCCTTTGAAAAAATGGTTGCATATGTAGTACCTATTAAAGGGAGCCCTTACTATTTAGTAATTCAAAAGCCAAGAAATAGGCTTGAGATTTGTGTAAAAGATGGGATATTAAAGTTTATTCATAAATTTTTGCACTTTAAAGATGGTTATATGATAGTTTCAGATTTTGAAGGAAATATTTTAGCAAAGCCAAAAGATATAAAATTTAAGGTTAAAAACTACAAAAAAGAGGGATTATTTGTAAATGATGAATATATGATATATACAAGATATTTGCCACTTTATAATTGGTATATTTCTGCTATTGCTGATATGAAAAAAATAAAGAGCTCTTTGGCAAAAAGTGAAGAGAAGATCTATAATGAATATACATCAGCAGTTTGGAAAAATGTTGGATTAATGGCTATTGCATGGATTATTTCTATTTTGCTATCTTTATATCTATCAAGAATAATAAATAAAATGTTAATTGAATATGAGAAAAAGTTAAAAGAGAGTAATGAAAAGCTTATTTTTCAATCTCGTCAAGCGCTACTTGGAGAACTTTTACCAATGATTGCTCATCAATGGCGCCAACCAATTAATAAAATAGCTTCTGTATTAATGAGAATGAGATTTGAAATTACTGGAGGAAGACCTGATCTAAATAGTTTAGATCAATATTGTCAAGTAATAGAAGATAGTGTGGAGTTAATGGGAAATACGATTGATGATTTTAGATCATTTTATAAGCCAAAGAGCTCTTTAGAAGAGAGTGATCTTTCATTAGTAGTAAGAAAAGCTATCTATTTCTTAGATGAATTATTAGAGAGAAAAAGAATTAAAATTAGAACAGATTTAGCTCCAATTACTTATAAAATATATCCAAATGAGTTTTTACAAGTAATTATTAATCTTATTAAAAATGCTATAGATGCTGTTCCAATTGCAGGGCAGATTCATATTTTATTAAGAGAGCTTGAAGATGGAAGTGTGGAACTTAGAGTTGAAGATACAGGAACAGGAATTCCTCCAGAAGATTTAGAGAAGATTTTTGAACCTCACTATTCTAAAAAACAAGGATCAATGGGACTTGGATTATATATGAGTAGACTTATTATAGAAAACCATTTCCATGGAAAGATTGAGGCTTATAATACCTCAAGAGGAGCTGGTTTTGTAATCACTCTTCCTCCAAAAAATAGATACTATGAAGAAGATGAAGAGTAAGAATTATTTTTTAATAGATATTCAATAGAGATAGAACTAATTAGAGATAAAAATATATATCCTAAAAATAGATACAATCCAGCTTCTATTTCGCTTTTACTATTTTCTCCTCCTTGCATGCTCATAAATACAAGAAGCAAAGATACAACAAAAACATCTATCATAGACCATTTTCCTAAATGTTTAAAAAAAGCTACTCCTTTTTTTGCCCATTTGCAATCTTTAATAAGAGCAAGGGTTAATATTGTTATAGACTTTAAATATGGAATAATTACTGAAAATATTAGGATAATGAGGGCTATGGGTTTATTATTGTTTTTATATAAATTAGAAATTGTTCCTATAATGCTTTTAGATTGAAAAGTTAATACTATATCTCCAATATGCTCAATATTCTTGTAGATTACAATTAATAAAATAGGGGTTAATATACCAAAGGTTAATAGTACAATTCCATTTAAAGATAGAAAAATAGTATAGAGTTGTAGATCTTTAAATATAAAAAAGAGTATTAAAAGGGTAATAGCTCCTAAATAGTAGTATAGATATTTATCTATTTCATCTTTTATAGCTGCTCTTTTTAATCTTAATTTTTCTAATTTGGCTCTATCTTGATCTTTTATTTTTATAACACCCATGCCTAAAGAGTTTATAATCTTTTCAAATCTCAATTTTAATACATTCATTATGTCGCTTTTATATTCATAATAATTTTTGGTTGCCTTTTCATACTCTTTGGCATAGGTATAGATTTTATAAGATGTAAATATTATGGCAACAGTAATCAAAATTCCAATAAGGGATAAAATAACTCTTTTCATATTAACATTATACCTATTTAGTTATAATTTGGTCAAAAAATTATTGGGTAAATATGATTAAAGAGATTATTGAATCTGTAAAAGAGGCAGGAGAGATCTTTAAAAGAGGATTTGGTAATACAGCTTATAATAAAAAAGGAGTTGTAGATTTAGTTACTAAGTATGATATTGAAATAGAGAATTTTTTAAAAGATAGATTAGGAAAATTGGAAATTCCTATTTTAGGAGAAGAGGGAAGAGAGACTCTAAATTTAAAAGAGGCTATTGTTATTGATCCAATCGATGGTACTACAAACTATATTCATAATATTCCATTTTGCTCTATATCTGTTGGAGTTATAAAAAATAGAGAGTTTTTTGGAGGGGTAGTATATAATCCTTTATTAAATGAGCTGTTTTTTGCTCAAAAAGGTCAAGGAGCCTATTTAAACAGAGAAAAAATAAGAGTATCTTCTAAAGATAACTTAATAGACTCTCTAATTGCTACTGGATTTCCATATGCTAAATATAAAGAGGGAAAAGAGTATTTTTGGAGTGTAGATACTTTTAGAAAAATTTTACCAAAAACAAGAGATATTAGAAGGCTTGGTTCAGCCTCTTTAGATATTTGCTATTGTGCTACGGGAAGGTTTGATGGTTTTTATGAGCTTGGTTTAGAGATCTGGGATGTGGCAGCAGCTATTGCAATTTTAAAAGAATCAGGCGGTATAGCTTTAAATGAGATAGGAGAAAAGTATTATATAGGAGATAGAGTTATTGTTTGTGGAAATAGTATTATAACTAAAGAGCTAATAAAATATATGGAGAGATTATGAGCGAGTATAAAAAATTAATAGACTCTTTAAGTTATCCCCCCTTAACAAATATAATACATTTCCCATTAAATGATGATTCTTTATATAAAGAAATTTTAAATATAGATGAATTAGCAGATTATAATGTTATATTTTTTGATGAAAATAATTATCAAAAATTTAGCGGAAAAAATAAAAGATTATTAACAAAATCTGCGAAAAGATATAACCAAAATCAACGCCTATACGACTATGCCTTTATTGAAGCAGATATTGAAGATAGAGAACTTTTTTTAGACAAATTATATAATGTGTTAAAAAATGGGGCAAATTTATTTATTTTTAATCCACAAAAAAGTGAATTAGATTTATGGGAAGAACTTTTATATAAACATAACTATGTTGCAGTAAACTCTTTTTCTCTTGGAAAAATAGATATAATTTCTGCAAAAAAAATGCACGGTTGGAAATAAGTTTGATATAATTTTTATCTATGAAGGAGTTTTAATGTGCGCTGAGAGATTTTTTTCTCTTTTTATTGCAATTGTGTTGGGGATTAATATGGGGGTAGCAGGCAGTGGAGATTTTAAGAGTGCTTTTTTAATATCTCTTCTTTTAATAATTTTATTATTAGCTGATGCTATTGTTAAAGGGGGAGTTATTAGAAGAGCAATAAAAAGTTTTTTACCGCAATGTAAAGAGGAGTAAAGATGAAGATTAGTTACAAAGATGCTGGAGTGGATATTGATGCTGGTAATAGTTTGGTAGAGGAGATTAAAGAGTATGTAAAAGCTACTTATGATGAGAATGTAATAGGTGGAATTGGCTCTTTTGCCGGTGCATATGCTTTGAGTGAAAATTATAAAGATCCTGTTTTATTATCGGCTACTGATGGGGTTGGAACTAAATTAAAACTTGCAATTAGTGCTCACAAATTAGATACTATTGGTATAGATTTAGTGGCAATGTGTGTAAATGATCTAATTTGTAATTTTGGAAAACCTCTATTCTTTTTAGATTATTATGCTACGGGTAAATTAAATGTAAATGATGCTAAAGAGGTAATTAAGGGTATAGCTAATGGATGTAAAATTGCAAAGTGTGCTTTAATTGGAGGAGAGACTGCAGAGATGCCTGGAATGTATAGGGAAGGGGATTTTGATTTAGCCGGCTTTGCTGTGGGTATTGCTCAAAAAGATGAGATAGATAGAACAAAATTTATTAAAGAAAATCAACTTCTTATAGCTCTTCCAAGTTCTGGAATTCACTCTAATGGATATTCATTAGTAAGAAAATTATTTTTTGAAAAATTAGGAATGAGTTATGATACTACCTTTGAAGATAGAAATTTAATAGATGTATTGTTAGAACCAACAAGAATATATGTAGATGAATTTTTAAAATTTAAAGATAAAATAGTAGCACTTGCCCATATTACAGGTGGTGGAATTGTGGAAAATTTGCCACGAATTTTGCCAGAAGGATATAAAGCAGTTATTGATAAAAGTAAAATAAAAATACCATATATATTTAAGTTTATGAGCGAGTATGTAGATGAAAAAGAGATGTTTAGAACCTTTAATATGGGTGTGGGGATGATATTAGTAGTAGATGAGAAGAATGTAGAAGATATTATTAGAAAAAGCGATGGATATGTTATAGGACATATTGAAAAAGGGAAAAGAGGAGTAGAAATACATTAGATTATAAAGAAATAGATTATAAAAATATTTTGAAAAAAGCACTTTATTGGCATATTTTTATAGATAATTTTTTATATTCGCTATAATTTAGCGATTAAGATAAAAATTTTAGATAATATTTATCTTAATCTAAAATTTATGGTAAAATATTAATATACTAATAAAGGAGGGTGAAAATGAAAAAAATAGTTATCTATCTAACATCTATAGCAGTTGCTCTTT
>JAADEA010000125.1 GCA_013153675.1 Campylobacterota bacterium | reverse complement strand
GGCTAAATTTTCTCTAATCTCTTGAGACTCTTTTTGAGCTATCTGTTTAAAGGCTGAGAGCTCTTCTCTTGCTGCTTCTAACTCTTGTTTATATTTTAAAGCTTCATCTTTTAATTGAGAGATGTTAATCTCCTCTTCAAATTCTCTTTTTGCCTTATCGATACTTTGTTTAAAGTTTCTAAAAAATTTTGCTATTTTTGCCATTGTTGATGGCAAATTTTCTGGACCAATAAATATAATAGCTATTATTGCAATAAAAAGGATCTCTGTAAAGCCCATATCAAACATATCTAAACCTTTTATTGGCTATTTGCCATAATAGTTAGAAATTTTACCAAAATTAACCAATAATAAAGAGTGCTAACTCATCAGCTAAAAAAAACTCTTTTGTAAATATCCTATTTCCTCTTTTAGTTAATCTTTTTTCCTCTATAAGTAGCTCTATTCTTTTTTGCATATTTAGAGGTAGAGATTGATAATCTCTTATTCCACAAATACTTCTTAATCCAAGCAATATCTTCTCATATAAAATATCTTTTGGACCTAACTTTTCTATCTTATAAGATGTGGGATTTTTAATATAGTTTGCTATATTTGGATTTGGATAGTATCTTTGATCTTTAAAAAAGCCAACAGCTCCAGCTCCAAGACCAATATAGTTTTTATGGCACCAATAACCTAAATTGTGCTTAGAGACCTTTTTGCCATAATTTGAGACCTCATATTGAAAAAAGTTGTGCTCTTTTAAAAAGTTATTTAAAAATTTCTCTAAATAGAGATTCTCTTTTTTAATAGAGGGAAACTTTTGAAAAAGAGTACCCCTTTCAATTATTAAATCATATGTAGAGATGTGATTGATTGGTAGGTTTATTGCAATATTTAAATCATTTTCTATCAATTTTTTAGAATCTATTCTAACTCCATATATTAAATCGATAGAGATATTTTTAAAACCAACCTTTTGTGCGTTATAGATTGCTTCTATTGCTTCACTTTTGCTATGAGCTCTTCCTAAAATTTTAAGTTTATATCTATTAAAAGATTGAACACCAAAGCTTATTCGATTGACTCCAAACTCTTTTATTTCTTTTAGCCACTCTTTAGTAGCTGAGTTTGGATTTGCCTCTATTGTAATTTCAGCATTTTTAGAGAGATAAGGTGTTATATATTTAAAAAAAGAATAATATAAATTTGCACTAATTGATGATGGGGTTCCTCCACCTATATATAGAGTTTTAACCTCTTTTTTGGCTACTTGAAAATTTTTAAGATCAAATTTTAGCTGTTCTAAAATTTTTTTCATATAAATAGAAGCTGCTTCTTTTCCCATTGTATAGGAGTTAAAAGCGCAATAGTGACATTTTGAGTCGCAATAGGGTATATGTAGATAAATGAGCATATAATCAGCCTATAATTCCTTTTAAGATAAAATCATACCAAAATTTTATGAAGAGGTTTCAATGGAGAAGTTTAAGGATTATCGTCCAAATGTAGCTGCCATTGTCCTCTCTTGGGAATATCCTCATAAAAAGAGATTTCTTTTAGCAAGAAGAAAGGGAATAAAGAGAAGTTGGCAATTTCCTCAAGGTGGTATTAATAAAGGGGAAGAGCCGCTTCAAGCCCTCTTAAGAGAGCTAAAAGAAGAGATTGGGACAGATGAGGTGGAGATTTTAGGAGAGTATCCAGAATGGATTACATATGATTTTCCAAAAGGTTCTAATATAAAAAGAGAGGTTTATCCCTTTAGGGGACAGAGGCAGAAATATTTTTTAGTAAAGTTAAAAAAGGATGCAAATATAGACTTAAATAGCTATGATAAGCCAGAGTTTGAAGAGTATATATTTGTAGATGAGGATGAACTTTTTAAAAAAGTAACATTTATGAAGAGAAATGTATATAAAAAGGTCTATGACTATTTTAAAGAAAAAGGATTGTTATAGATGTTAGTAGTACAAAAATATGGCGGAACAAGCGTTGGCTCTTTAGAGAGAATAGCAAATGTGGCAAAAAGGGTTGCTAAGAGTAGGGATGAGGGAAATGATGTGGTAGTGGTTGTCTCTGCTATGAGTGGAGAGACAAATAAATTAATAGATTATGCTCACTATTTTTCAAAGACTCCTTCTAAAAGAGAGATGGATTTACTTCTTAGCTCTGGAGAGAGAGTAAGTGCTGCTCTTTTAGCAATAGCTTTGCAAGAGATGGGATATAAAGCAATTGCTCTTACAGGAAGGCAAGCTGGTATTATTACAGATAGTGCTCATACATATGCACGAATTGAAAGCATTGATACTTCAAAAATAGAAGAAAAGTTAAAAGAGGGCTATATTGTAATAGTAACAGGTTTTCAGGGGATAGATGAGAAGGGAGATGTTACTACCCTTGGAAGAGGAGGAAGTGATCTTAGTGCAGTGGCAATTGCAGGAGCTTTAGGAGCTGATGCATGTGAGATATATAGTGATGTAGATGGTGTTTATACAACAGATCCACGAATTGAGCCAAAGGCAAGAAAACTTGATAAGATCTCTTATGATGAGATGTTAGAGCTATCAAGTTTAGGTGCAAAAGTTCTTCAAAATAGATCAGTAGAGCTTGCTAAAAAGATGGGTGTAAAAATTATAGCAAAGAGCAGTTTTAGTGATGGAGATGGAACAATTATTACAAATGAGGAGGAAGGAATGGAAGAGGTTTTAGTAAGTGGAGTTGCTTTAGATAAAAATCAAGCAAGAGTATCTCTAAGAGATGTGGAAGATAGACCAGGAATTGCAGCAGAGATCTTTTCTAAACTTGCAGATGAAAATATTAATGTAGATATGATTATTCAAAATGCAAGTAAAGAGGGAAAGACAAATTTAGGATTTACAGTAGCTCAAAGTGAGCTTGAGAGAGCAAAAAAGGTAATGGAGTCTTTAAAAAATGATTTTGCTGAGGCTGATTATGATGAGAATATATGTAAAGTATCAGTAGTTGGTGTTGGAATGAAGAGTCATAGTGGAATTGCTGCTACTGCTTTTAAGGCTTTGGCACAAAAGGGAATTAATATTGAGATGATCTCTACAAGTGAAATAAAAGTATCTATGGTTATAGATGAAAAATTTGGGGAGTTGGCAGTTAGACTTTTACATGAAGCCTATGAGCTGGATAAAAAATGAGGCTTTTAGAGTGGACTCTAAAGGCTATTAGAGAAGAAAGAGGCGATTTTAGTTGGATGGAGGAGCTGAGATTTGATTGGGTCTCAGCAATAGAGGAGACTTTAAAGAGGCTTGGAGAGGGAGAGAGTATTATTTTAATTACAGATAAAAAGAGAAGATGGTTTGGAGACTATATCCTCTCAAAAATAAATGATCCATCAAATAATCGCCCTTTTTTGCCTATTTATAATATTAACTCCTTAATTTGCGATATTGAAGATGTGGTTTTAGTAGAAGATAGGGTAGGTTTGATAGAAGATATGTTTGATATTAGCTTTTCAAATGGATATTTCTATTGGTATATAGGAGAAAATGGCGATAATTTAAGCAAAATTGCCTATTCAAAAGATAGTAGCTATTTTTGGATAATTGATTCAATGCAACCTGGAGTTTTCTCTTTAAAAAAGAGTGATGAGCTTTTAGATATAAAGTTACTTCAAAGTTATAGATTATTTCAAAAGAGTATAGAAGCCTTTTTATTTGGAGAGATAGAGATTGGATGAGATAATTAGTGAGGTAATTATCGCTCAAAAAGAAGATTTTGAAGAAGTAATAGAAGAGTTAAACTCTAAAAAAAGAGAAAACGAGAGATTTGAGATCTATAATCGTTTTGATGAAAATTTTAAGGTAGAAGAGCTAAATGAGATTTTTCATAAAGCATATTTAACATCATCTGAGAGGGTGATCTTTATTATTGCATCAAAACTATTCTCTGCTGTGGTTCAAAATAAGATGTTAAAGATTTTAGAAGAGCCTCCTTCAAATAAAGTTTTTATATTAGTTACCTCATCAAAATCTTCTATTTTGCCTACAATTAGATCAAGATTACCAATTAGAAATTATAAAAAAAGAGATTCTCTAAAATTAGAGAGTAGTATAGAGGCTGATTTAGATAATTTAACTCTAAAAGATATCTTTGAGATTGTAAAGAGAAGAGATAGGATAACAAAAGAGGATATAATCCCATTTTTAGAAGATAGTTTAATCAAGTTAGCACAGAAAGGAAGAGTTGATAGTTCTATTTTAGATTTTTTTCAAAAATCAAGAGAGGCTTTAGAGTATGGGGCAACTCCTAAATTTATATTAGAGTCGCTATTAATTAAGCTTCTTTCAAAAGAGCTAAAGGGTAGATAATGAGAATATATAGAGTAGATATAAATGATTATAAGAAATTTTTAGAAAAGTTGGGATTAAGTAGGGGTGGAGTTGAAATTATTTCTGATAAGATGGAACTTTTTTATATTTTAATAAAAGATATAAAAACTCCAGCTGCTAATATATTAAAACAAGATGCTCTAAGTATAGGAGCAGAGGTGGCAGTTCCAAAGGGAGTGGTAGATTGTTCTATTAAAAGTTGTGATGTTTTATTAATTGCTAATAAGGCTCAGTTAAAAAGGTTAACAAAAAAAGAGCTTTTGCAGCCCTTTGGATTAAAAGAGATAGGTAGAAAGCTTGAAGAGTTGAGCAAAGGGAAAGAGGTTAATAGAGTAGAATTAATGGGTGTTATTAATGCTAATAGTGATAGCTTTTATCAAGGAAGTAGATTTGTGGGAGAAGATGCTATAAAAAGAATTAAAGAGCTAATTAGTGAGGGTGCTGATATTATAGATATTGGAGGTGTCTCTTCAAGACCAGGAAGTGATATGATAGATTCTAAAGAGGAGCTTTTAAGAGTAAAAGATATATGTGATTTTATAAAAAAAGAGAAACTCTTTAGAGAATATACCTTCTCAATTGATAGCTATAATTATGAGGTTATAGAGTATGCCCTAAGAAGTGGTTTTAAAATCATTAATGATATAACTGCTGCAAGAGATGAAAGGCACTTTGAACTTGCAAAAGAGTATGGTGCAAAAATAGTATTGATGCATATGCAAGGTACTCCAAAAGATATGCAAAAAAATCCATATTATGAAGATGTAATAAGTGAAGTAGATGCTTTTTTTGAAGAGAGAATTAAAAGAGCATTTAGTTATGGATTAGATATTGAGGATATTATTTTAGATGTTGGAATAGGTTTTGGGAAGAGATTAGAAGATAATTTACTTTTATTAAAACATCATAAACACTTTTCTCATTTTGGAGCAAAACTTTTAGTTGGAGCAAGTAGAAAATCTATGATTGATAAAATCGTTCCAACACCAGTTGAAGAGAGATTACCAGGAACACTTGCTATACATCTAAAAGCAGTAGAGAATGGAGCATCTATTATTAGGGCTCATGATATAAAAGAGCACTATCAAGCATTAAAAGTTTATGAGGCAATAGAGAATATTTAATTTAGCATCTTCTCTATTGTAACAAAAACGCTTTTACCCAGAGCCTCTAAATTATATCCTCCCTCTAAAAAGAATATATACTCTTTATTGCTGTAAGTAAGGATTGTATCTACTAACTCTTTGATTCCATTAGTAGTTATTCTAAAATCTCCTAATGGATCATCTATATGAATATCATAACCAGCTGATACCATTATAAGATCAGGATTAAATTTATCAATTAATATAGGAACTTCTTTTTTATATATCTCTAAAAGCTCACTATCTCTTGTGCCAATTGGAAGTGGAAAATTTTTTGTAAAGCCTCTTCCTTTATTAATGCCTATTTCATCGCTTCTTCCTGTACCAGGATAGGCTGGCATTTGGTGAGTAGAGAGGTAAAATACACTATTATCTTCATAAAAGATCTCTTGAGTTCCATTACCATGGTGAATATCAAAATCTATAATAAATATCTTTTTAAATCCTTTTGTTTGAGCATATTTTGCAGCAATTGCAATATTATTAAAGATACAAAATCCCATTGATTGGTCTGATGTTGC
Organism: Campylobacterota bacterium; assembly: GCA_013153675.1. The sequence continues at coordinate 3,312 of JAADEA010000125.1, read as the reverse complement.
ATGGTGTCCTGGAGGTCTAATTGCTAAAAAGACTCTTTTTGCCTCTTTATTTAAAATAGCATCTACTCCTCTTATTCCAGCTCCTGCTGCATATATGGCACTTTCAAAAGAGCCTTTAGAGCAGAGAGTATCAATGTCAAGAGCCATTTGTGAGTTGCAAAATCTCTTTACAATTTCAAAGTGCTCTTTTGTATGAACTCTTAAAATATCCTCTTTCGTAGCTTTTATAGGTTTTAGCCATTTTAGTTGATCTTTAATTGGTTCAAGAGCACTTTTAATTGCTAAGAGCCTCTCTTTTTTCTCTGGATGATTATATGTTTCATGTTTTAGATAAATATCATCATATATAATTGCGCACTTCATAATAGAAATTGTATCTAAAAATTTAACTTTTTAAGGGGCTTTAAGAGATAATTTATCTATGTTTAAAAAGATTTTTAAAGCTCTACTAACCGCAATAGGCGGTATTATCTTTTTGATTTTTATTTGGGATTTATGGGTAGAGGGGATTAGTGCAAAAAGAATATATAAAAATATCTATAAGGTTCCCAAGAGAGATGTGGCTGTTGTTTTAGGAACTGCTAAGTATATAAAAAAGGGTATATTAAATCCCTATTATATAGGCAGAATTGAAGCAGCAGTAAAATTATATAAGGCAAAGAAGATAAAGGCTATATTGGTCTCTGGTGATAACTCTACAAAATATTATAATGAGCCTGTTAGAATGAGAAATGATCTGATTAAAAGGGGGGTTCCCTCTTCAAGAATATATTTAGATTATGCAGGTTTTAGAACACTTGATTCTATTATGAGAGCTCAAAAGATTTTTGGGTTAAAAAAATATATAATTGTCTCTCAAGAGTTTCATCTAAAAAGGGCGATTTTAATTGCTAATGCTACTGGAGCTAATGCAATTGGATTTGCTGCAAAAGGTTCTAAAAATTTTATTGCCAATTTTAAGATGAGGCTTAGAGAGTATTTGGCACGATTTAAGGCATTTTTAGATCTATATATATTAAAGACAAAGCCAAAATTTTTTGGAGAGTATGAAAAAATTCCAATAAAAGAGAATAGAGATGATAAAAGATAAAAAGTGGTATCAAGAGGCAGTTGAGAAACTAAAAAAGTGGGCATATGCTTATTATGTAGAAGATAATCCATTAGTTACAGATGAAGAGTATGATAGATTATATAAAGAGGTAGAAGAGTTTGAAAAAGATCATCCAGATTTAATAGATCCAACATCCCCTACTCAAAGAGTAGGAGATGTGGTAGCAAAAGAGTTTAAAAAAGCAAAACATTTAAGTAAAATGTGGTCAATGGAGGATGTTTTTAATGAAAAGGAGTTTTTAGATTGGGTAGGAAGGGTAAAGAGAATATTAAATAATAATCCTTTTACATTCTATATTGAGCCAAAATTTGATGGTGCAAGTTTAAATTTAGTGTATGAAGATGGTAAGTTAATTAGGGCTGAGACAAGAGGTGATGGAGAAATTGGAGAAGATGTTACTCTAAATGCTAAGACAATTGAATCGATTCCTTTGGAGATAAAGGAGAAGAGTCTAATTGAGATTAGAGGTGAGGTTGTAATTAAAAAGAGTGATTTTGAAAGATTAAATGAAGAGAGAATAAAAAGAGGTGAGAATACATTTGCAAATCCAAGAAATGCAGCAGCTGGAAGCTTAAGACAACTTGATCCAAAAATAACTGCAAAAAGACCACTTCTATTTTATGCGTGGGGTGTGGGGGTAAACTCTTTAAATTTTGAAAAGTATAGTGATTTGATGAGTTATATCTACTCACTTGGATTTAGATCACCACCAAAAAGAGGTGTTTGTAAAAGTGTTGAGTGTGTAGAGGAGAAGTATAAAGAGTTTATAGAGTTAAGAGATAGCTTTGATGTAATGCTTGATGGAATGGTTGTTAAGATTGATGAGATTAAATATCATGATATTTTAGGATATACTCAAAAGTATCCAAGGTGGATGGTAGCTTATAAATTTCCTGCGATAGAAAAAGAGACAAGATTAAAGGATATAGTTGTTCAAGTAGGAAGAACAGGTGTTTTAACTCCAGTTGCTATTTTAGATCCCATAGAGATAGCTGGTGTTATTGTTGAGAGAGCTACTTTGCACAATTTTGATGAGATTGAGAGAATGGATATTAGAATTGGAGATAGAGTTATTATTATTAGAAGTGGGGATGTGATTCCAAAGATCACAAAGGTACTCTATCACAAAAGGAAGAAGATTCTCTCTTATATTAATGAGATGATTAGAAAGTTTAGTTTAGATAGTAAGAGGTTGAGGTTTTTAAAGAAGTTTATTATTAAATATGCTAAATATTACAAGACATTTAGGGATATAAAGAGAATTTTAAATCAAAATAGAAAATGGAGTGATCTATTTTTTATTTTAGATACTATTAGAAGATATGAGAAGAGTTTAAAAGATAAATATATTGAGCTTCCTATTAAAAGACCAAAATTTTGTCCTGTATGTAGGGCTGAAGTATTAGATGAAGGGGCTTTAATTAAGTGTCAAAATTTAAGTTGCCCTGCAAGGGTAGTTAATTCTATTATCTATTGGGCATCAAAAAGTTGCATGGATATTGATGGGCTTGGAGAGAAGATTGTTGAACAGCTATATAAAGAGGGGTTAATAAAAGATATAGAAGATCTCTATTATCTAAAAATAGAAGATCTTTTAAAATTGGAAGGTTTTAAAGAGAAAAAAGCTAAAAATTTAATAGAAGCAATTGAAAGAAGTAAACATAAAGAGTGTTGGAGATTTGTAAATGGGCTGGGGATTGAGCATATAGGAGAGGTGGCAAGCAAGAAGATTTGCGAGAAGTTTGGATTAAATTTTATTAATGCAACAAAAGAGGAGCTCTTATTAATAGATGGATTTGGGGAGGAGATGGCAGAGAGTTTTTTGGAATTTATGAAAGTAAATAGAAAAAAAGTTGAAAGACTTTTAAAAATAGTTGAGCCAATAGAGGAAAAAAGAGAGATTAAAAATTCATTTTTTACCAATAAAAGGGTAGTTTTAACTGGTACTATGAGTAAGAGTAGAGATGAGATAAAAGAGATTTTAGAGATGCAAGGTGCAAAAGTATCCTCTTCTGTATCAAAGAGGACAGATTATTTAATAGTAGGAAAAGATGCAGGAAGTAAGCTAAAAAAAGCTCAAGAGTTAGGAGTTGAGATATTAAGTGAAGATGAGATGTGGAGGCTTTTAGAAGGGGTATAGTTATGCTATACTTTTATAAAAAAGGAGTAAAAGGTGAGAAAGTTATTTTTAATCTTTTTAG
>JAADEA010000142.1 GCA_013153675.1 Campylobacterota bacterium | reverse complement strand
TTTAGATATATCCATAACTTTTGCCAAAAGAGAGTTAGTTAATACAAATTCACCCTTTTTTACATAAATTTTATATAGATATCTATTTTTGATAGTAATATGTTTATTTGAGATTTTATCTTTTAATAGAGTCTCTTTATCTCTTAGAGAGTTTAATTGGCTCTTTAGAGTTAAAATTTTCTCTTTTATAGAGAGAAAATCTCTCTTTGCAGCCAAAAAAGAAGCAAAAGCCATATCTTTTTGATTTTTAGAAAAACTACTTGAACTATCCACTCTATTAAAATATGCTCTCTTTCTTGATAGATTCTCTTTTAGTGCTGGTAAAAGCTGCTGATTTATCTCTATTTGTTTTTTTAAAATAGAGATATTCTCTTTCGTTATAACAAGATCTTTTTTATCTACTTTATCATCAATTGCTATAATCTCTCCATTAACTATCTCACCTTCTAAATCATCTCTTGATAAGATTACTTTTCCACTTACAACAGATCTAATGGTATATACTTTAAAAGGCTCTACTTTTGCATAGTGAACTTCAGCTACTAAAAATAGAGGTAAAATCAAAATTAAAAGAGCTCTCATCAAAATCCTTTGAAGCTTTGGGAGAGATTATAGCAAAAGATATCTCTTAAATTTATTGTAAAAAAGAGGGCATGGCTATAAGCCGGGTTCTGTTTTAGATGGTTATTTATCTAAGCTCTATGTCACCATAGAGCTTTAGCGAAGCACACAAATTGTAAGGCTTATACCAGGTGCTTCTTGCTGCGGACTGGGTTTACCTAGCCACCTTTGTTACCAAAGGTGCTGGTGGGCTCTTACCCCACCCTTTCACCCTTACCTAAAGATAATCTTTAGGCGGTCTACTCTCTGTTGCACTTGCCCTCGGATTACTCCGGCCACCCGTTAGGTGGAGTCCTGCCTTACTGCAGCCCGGACTTTCCTCTTGCTTTTGCAAGCAACCATCTGCCATACCCTCTTTAAATAATTTTACCATAAAGAAATATTTTTGCAACTCTTTACAATTTATCCTAAGAGCGTTATAATCTTTTTAAAGTTTTAAGAAGGAGGATTAATGAAAAAAACTCTATTTAAATTTGTATCAATAGCTACTGCAGCAATTCTATTTACTTCATGTGCAGCAGTACAGCAAAATTTAGTAGAAGACAATAGCTATCAAAGAACTAAAACAGGAGCATTACTTGGAGCTATTACTGGAGCAGTAGTTGGAGCTACTACAAGTAAAAAGAAAAAATTAAAAGGTGCCCTAATTGGAGCAGCAGCAGGAGCAGCAGTTGGAGGAGGAATTGGATATTTATTAGATGAACAAGCAAATGCAGTAGCAAGAGCCCTTGGAACACATGTAGCAAATGATCCATTAGCACTTGTTGATCCAAATAGAGATATTGTTGTAGTAAAAGGTGATAGATATGTAAGAATTCTATTTAGAGACAAGATGATGTTCCCATTTAATTCTGATCAAATGAGACCATCTGCTATGAATAAAGTAGCAAAACTTGCTGCAGTCTTAAGAAGATATCCTCAAACTATTGTTCAAGTAGCAGGATTTACAGATAGTGTAGGAAGCTACGATTATAACTACCAACTATCTTTAAGAAGAGCCCAAAATGTGGCAAACTTTCTTAGAAATCAAGGTGTTTCAAATAAAATCTTAGTTAGAGGATGCTCATATAATAAACCACTTGTTCCAAATAAAAGCCCTCAAGCAAGAGCTCTAAATAGAAGAGTAGAAGTTTACCTATATAACTCAACTGCAGATATTACAAACCCATGCTACTAAGAAGTTTTTCTTAGTAGCTAATTTGTTTCTTAATAATTCTTTTTGTAGTTACTCTTAAAATCAACTCTAATAAAAATGCTCCAATAAAAGATGCTATTACATAAAGAATAATTTGAGGATTTTTATGAGCACTATATAAAAGAGCAAATATAGCAGCGCCAAATGTGCCAATTGTAGCTAAAATTATAAGAATAATATTTGCATTAGTCTCTTTAATCTTCTTTAAATGTCCTAAATGGACAAATCCTTGAATTATTAATACAACAATAGAAGCAATTGTGGCAATTTCGCCTAAATTTAAAAACAAAATCATTGGAACAATTAAAAGAGCAGATACAATAAGCCCTTCAGTAGAGTTAAAAACATTATATTCATAAATTTCTGGAAGCTCTCCTTTTTTAGCAAGTTGATAACTAATTTGAGTAGCCGCATATAAAGATGCATTTATAGCACTTGTAGCAGAGATAAGAGCAACTGCTGCCATTATCTTAAATCCAATATCTCCAAAAATAGGTTTTGCAGCCTCTGCAAGCGCATAATCTTTTGCCTTTATTACTTCTGATAGAGGTAAATTTCCAATTACTGCAATAGCTGTTAAAACATATAGAGCAATTACTAAACTAATAGATATAATCATCGCTCTTAAAATATTTTTCTTAGGATTTTCCAGATCTTCTACACTATTTGTAATTACACTAAAACCTTGATATGCAAAAAATACAAGCCCTAAAGCATAAAAAAGATTTATAATTGATGGAGCATCTTTTAAAGTAAAATATTGAGGCTTAATATATAAAAGAGCTGCTCCTACAAATAAAACTAAAGCAGTAAGTTTTATTATCACTATTAAACTCTCACTCTTTGCTACAATAGAGGCACCAATTAAATTTATAATAGTAAAAAAAGTCAAAATTAAAATTGCAAATAAATTCACATAAAAAGGATCTATACTATTAGCCGATATATAAGTAGCCGCATATGTTCCAAAAGATTTAGTAACAGCTGCTAAACCTATTAATTGAGCTAAATAGAACAACACCCCAAAAGCTCCACTAAATACTCCCTCGTTATACTCTTGAACTAAAAATTCAATTACTCCACCTCTACTTGGATATCTAAGAGAGAGCTTTGCTAAAGAGTATCCAGCTAAAAGAGCAATAATTCCCCCTATTAAAAATGTTAAAATTACTAAATTTCCAGCAATTGCTCCAGCCTCTCCAATTACAATAAAAATACCAATTCCAACCATTGAACCAATTCCCAAAAATACCGCACTCCACAATCCAAAAGCTTTTTTATTCTCTCTCATAACAAATCCTTTAAATAGTTACATTCTCTAATAGTTCTATCTCTTCTCCTTTTACTACTGCAACATCTATTACCCACGCCATATTTAATCTTTTGCTTTTTAGATAAAAATTTATACTATTTATTAAATGGTTAAGCTTTTTTCTACTTATATTATAAATAGGCTCAAAATCTCTATAAGCACTTTTTACCTCTATAAAATGCAGAACCCCCTCCTTAGAAGCTACTATATCAATCTCTCCAAATTTAGCTGCATAAAAGTTCCTATCTAAGATTAAAAATCCATTTGCTTGAAGAAAATTTACAACATTCTCTTCAGCTAATGCTCCCTTTTTTCTATTATTCACTAACTACCCCAAATCTCATCGCTAATAGGAATAAGATCTACCTTAATAGATTTAAAAGCAGCACATTTTACTAACTCATCACTCTCATCTCCAAAAAGATAGTTAATTTTACTATTATTATTATGAAAAGAGACAAAAAGCCGTTTTTTACCAATCTTTGAGCTATATTTAACTTTTAATGCTTCACTCTCTCCATATTTGCTCTTAATAACTATTCTATCTCCTAATAGCTCTTTTGCCTCAATAGGGGCTATAACAATATCCTCACTATAATTATCATTTAATCTTTTACTCTTATTGGTTTGGGCACTATTATTATATTGAGCCAATACTCTTCCTGTTGTTAAATACCAACCTTTTAAAGAGTCATTAAAAAATTGACCATTTAAAATATCCTCAACCATTCCTCTTTTTTGCCATTGATGATAATTAAATCTACCAAGTCCATCCTCAGTTCTAAAATCTAAAAGATGAAGTCTTGGAGTATCTTCATAGTAGATAGGCCATTGCATCCCTCTTTTTCTATGTCTTTTTAATCTATAATAAGCAGCTCCTTCAAACCTTCTAAATGCTACCTCTCTTACCTCATTCCAAATATCTTCACTACTTTTATAATTAAATTCTCCATTTAACTCATTCTCTATTGCTTGCAACACTTCCCAATCATCTGGAAGAGTAGATTTAACTAAAGGTTGAGATAGATGAAGCCTTCTCATAGCATTTATATATACCCCCTCTTTTTCATATGCACTCTTTACTCCAAAGACAATATCTGCCTCTTTTGCAATCTCAGTTAAAAAGAGCTCTTGCACAACTAATAGTTCTAAATTTTTAATTCCATTTTTGATCTTACTTAAATTTGGATGAATATGCAATAGATCTTCACCCATATTAAATAGAGCTTTAATCTCTCCTTCTATCATCTTATCTATTAGTTGAGGAGTCATTAAACCAATCTCTTTTGGTTCTTGGTAATCTGGTGCATAATAGGGTAAACATCCCATATCACAAGCACCCTGAACATTATTTTGTCCTCTAAGAGGCATTAAACCAGCTCCAATTTTTCCAATATTACCTGTAAGTAGAGCTAAATGAACAATTGCCATTACATTAAAAGATCCATCTATATGCTCAGTAATACCAAGCCCCCAAAAAATCATAGATTTTTTTAAGGCATACTCTCTTGCTATTTTTGGAATCTCTATTGCTAAATGCTCAAAACCTCTAACTTTTTCAAAAAATTTAGGATTTGCATATGGATCATTTAATATTTTTTCTCTAAATTCTTCAAAATTTTTAACTCTATTTTTAACAAAATCTTTATCATATAACTCTTCACTAATAATTACATATGCCATCATATTTAAAATAAGCAAATTACTCTCAAACGGAATAATAGTATTATATTTAGCATATTTTGCTAATTTTGTCTCTCTTACATCAATTACAGCTAAATTATTTTTTGCCCTTGCCACATCTACTATTCTATTAGCCACAATTGGATGAGCCTCAAGAGTATTTGAACCAATTACAATAATAAATTCTGCTTCATATATATCATCATATGGATTAGTAGCTGCCCCCTCACCAATAGTTGCCCTCATTCCTTTTAAGCTTGGGGAGTGGCAAACTCTTGCACAATTGTCTATATGTGGAGAACCAATTACCTCTCTTGTAAATTTTTGAAATAAATAGGCACTCTCACAACTTGTTCTTGCTCCACCAATTGCACAAAATGAGTAAGATCCATAGCTTTTAAGTATCTCTTTTAATTTTAAAGATACTAATTTAACTGCACTATTAAAATCGCTTTTAAAAAAATTTCTATTAAACTCTTCTAATTTAGGAGAGACTTTAGATAGAAGTTCTCTATTTTTTTTAATAAATTTTTTCGAAATCAAAGGCTCTTTTATCCTATCTTTTGCCTCTAAAAAATCAAATCCAAATTTACCTTTTATACAAAGTTTTCCTTGACTAACTACTCCATCTTTTTGGGCATATATCTTTTTTACTCTATTATTTTCTACTAAAGCTGTAATATCACATCCTACTCCACAATAGGTACATACACTCTCTATCTCTTTCATTATATTTCCTTGCTTCCACAAATATAACATACATCGCTAAGAGCTTGGGCAGAATGTTCTATATTTGGCATACTCTCATATCTATCACCCGCTTTTAAAATAACCTCTCTATCTGGCTCTATTATTTTTAACTCTCCACTAATAATCCATCTTACCTCATAATAAGGATGGGTATGGGGCATATAATAACTACCCTCTCTATCACACCATTTAAAAATATTAAAATATCCTTCATCTTCTAATATTTTTATAATTTTATCTTCCTCAACTATATCAGTATGAATTACTTTAGTCAAGTTAGCTCCTTAGAGTCTATTATAAAAGTAACTGGTCCATCATTTATAATCTCTACCTTCATCATAGCACCAAAAATACCGCTTTTAACCTCTACATACTCTTTTAACTTTTCAATAAATAAAAGATATAGCTCTTTTGCTTTTGCTGGCTCCATTGCCCTATCAAAAGAGGGTCTTCTTCCCTTTTTTACACTTCCAGCTAAAGTAAATTGGCTAATAACTAAAATCTCTCCCTTTATATCTAAAATAGATAGATTCATTTTAGACTCTTCATCAGCAAAAATTCTTAAATTAATAATCTTTTTTACAAGCTTATTTATATCACTTATACTATCTTCTTTTAAAACTCCAAGCAAAATATTTAATCCTTTTCCAATAGAAGCTATCTCTTTTCCATCTACTTCTACTTTTGAAGAGGAGACTCTTTGTAAAAGAGCAATCATCTTTTTCCTTTTGTTTTTTGGCTAATTATAACAAGGTATAAATTTTTAGAGATTTAGTAAAATAAAAAAAGAAGAGCTAAAAAGCAAAATGTAAAAGAAAGAGCCACTAAGACTCTATTCTCATCATCTTAACATTACTATCTACTACACTTAAAGCCTTAATCTCTTCAATAGCCTCTTTTATACTTGACTCTTTACATTTATGAGTAGCAAATAGCAATCTTACCCTATCCATAATACGAGAAGGTTTTTGTAACATAGAGGCAATAGATATATTTTTATCAGCCAAAACTTTAGTTACTTGTGCCAAAACTCCTGGCTTATCCACTACCTTTAATTTTAGATAATATTCGCTTTCTATCTCATCTTGACCTAAAAGCTCTAATCCACTCTCAAGCCCTTTTTTATATCCAAGCATTGGACCAATATTTCCTCTTACAATCTCAATCAAATCTGCTATTACAGCACTTGCAGTAGCATCTCCTCCAGCTCCCGGACCATAAAATAGAGTCTCTCCTACTCTATCTCCTACTACACTAACAGCATTCATTACCCCATCAACTTTTGCTATCATAGAGCTCTTAGGAACCATTGTAGGATGAACTCTAAGCTCTACTGCCCCATTATTTCTCTTTGCAATAGCTAAAAGTTTAATAGCATAATCAAACTCATTGGCAAATTCAATATCTGTTTGAGTAATATCTTCAATTCCCTCAATTAATATATCATCGGGCTTTGCATTAATACCATAGGCAATAGAGGCTAAAATTAATAATTTATGAGCTGCATCAAATCCTCCAACATCAAAGGTTGGATCTGCTTCTGCATAACCAAGCTCTTGAGCCTCCTTTAAAACATCATCATAAGAGATATTCTCATTAATCATCTTTGTTAACATATAATTTGAGGTACCGTTTAAAATCCCCTCTATCTTTAGAATATGATTTGCACTAAGTCCATTTCTTAAAGCTCCAATAATAGGAATTCCTCCTGCTACACTTGCCTCATAAAACAATGGAACATCTTTAGCTATTGTTTGAAGTTCATATCTATGATAGGCTAAAAGAGCTTTATTTGCTGTTACAACAGGTTTCTTAAGCTCTAAAGCTCTTTTTACTACCTCATAAGCCCTATCAACTCCTCCCATTAATTCTATTACAATATCAACTTCACTATTTTCAACTACTTTAAATGGATCATCTACTAAAGGAATATCTACATCTCTTTTTTTATTTAAATCTCTAACTGCCCCAATTATAGGCACTATTTTCTTACCTGCCCTTGCCTCAATAATATCACTATTTTCTTTTAATATCTTAACTACTGATTCTCCAACTGTTCCAACTCCAACAATTCCGACTCTAACCATCTATACCCTCTTCTTTAATCTTACTTTTATAATCTTTTAAAAATCTCTTTATATTTCGAGCTGCTTGCCTAATTCTCTTTTCATTTTCAATAAGTGCAATTCTAACATACTCATCACCATAATCTCCAAAACCTATACCAGGACTTACAGCCACATTTGCCTTTATTAATAACTCTTTTGAAAACTCCAAAGAGCCAAGTTTATTAAATGGCTCTGGAATTTTAGCCCATACAAACATAGAGGCTTTTGGCTTTTGCACCTTCCATCCAGCCTTATTAAATGCATCTACTAAAACATCTCTTCTTTTTCTATATTTTGGTATAACAATCTCTTTTACCAAATATTCATAATTATCTAATGCCACAGTAGCAGCCACTTGAATTGGAGTAAACATACCATAATCAAGCCAAGATTTAATCTTTTGCAAAGCACCTACCAACTTCTTATTACCTACTAAAAATCCTACCCTCCATCCTGCCATATTATAACTTTTAGATAGAGTATAGCTCTCTACTGCCACATCCTTTGCTCCTTCTACCTCCAAAATAGAGGGAGCTCTATACCCATCAAAAGTGATATCAGCATAAGCAATATCACTAATAATATAAAATCTTTCTCTTTTAGCTATTTTAATTAGCTCTTTATAAAACTCTAACGAAACTACTGTTGTAGTAGGATTGTGAGGAAAATTTACAACCAAATATTTTGGTTTTGGAACAGAGTTTTTTAGAGCATGAGTTAAATCTCTAAAAAAAGCCTCTTCATCTACATCAAAACTTTTATCATCATAAGATAACTTCATCTTCTCTACATTTCCACCAGCTAAAATAAAAGCATAAGAGTGGATAGGATAGGTAGGATCTGGTACAATAACTACATCTCCTGGATTTGTAATCGCATATGCTAAATGGACATATCCCTCTTTTGAACCCATAGTAGCTACTGCTTCTGTTTCTGGATCTAATACCACATCATAATTTCTTAAATACCAATTACAAATAGCAAGTCTTAATTTATAGATCCCTTTACTTGCACTATAACCATGAGTATGGGGCTTTTGAGCAGATTCTATAAGCTTTTGAATAACTGGCTCAAAGGCAGGTCCATCAGGATTTCCCATTGAAAAATCAATTACATCAGCCCCACTTCTCCTTTGAGCCATTTTAATCTCATTAATTGAAGCAAATATATATTTAGGAAGTCTATCAATTTTATTAAACCTTATCTCATCAAACATCTCTTACCAAACCTTTGATTTTGCTAACTCTCTAAACTTTTTCCTACCAACCTCTTCTACTTTTCCATCATGAAAATAGAAATAGTGTTTCTTTCTATCTTTATATCTTAAGTTTTTATCACCATTTTTAATATAAAATTTACCATGCCCTGTAACTAATAAGATTCCTTTATTAGTTACTTCAAACTTTTTAGGTTTTGAGATTATCTCACTCTTTCTTTTAAAATTATTTAAATTAATATAGCCAATCCAAAGTTTATATTTAGAGCCAATCTCTACTATACTCTTTTGAACCTTATTTTTCTCTTCATTAACTACACTATTAGTTAAATTCTCTTCGCTCTTATTAGGAGAAGCTGCTAAAGAGTCTTCTAAATTAATATCTTGGTTAGTTCTATTCTCTTCATTATCTTTATTCTTTGGAGTTAAATCTTCAATAATATTTTCTTCTTTTTTCACCTCATTTATAT
>JAADEA010000059.1 GCA_013153675.1 Campylobacterota bacterium | reverse complement strand
TCCTTTAAAAAGAGAGCTCTTATATTTAGATCTATCTTTGGATATCTATCTCCTTTTTGAGAGAGATATTCATACTTAGCACTTAAACTTTTATAATAAATAGCTTTTAATCTCTTTGAGTGATCAATAGATCTAATTAACTCTTTAAAATTGCCAAATAGTAATATAGGGATAAAAATTAAAAATATTTTTCTCACTCTCTATCCTTTGATATCTTTATAAAAAGCCCTACTACAAAAAATAGCCCCAAAAATACCCAAAAGGAAGCCCAAAGAAATGTATTAAAAAAGCCATAGTTATAGCTCATTAAGGTTTCATAATTTCTAAATAATATTTTAATCTTATCCCAACTTATTCCTAAAAGCTCTTTTAGCGAAATTAAATAATCTTCTAAATAGGCTCTATTTTGTAACTCTTCCATTCTTAAAAAATATAAGTTTTTAAAATACTCCATATTATTAGTAGCAAGTGCAGTTCCAAAACTTCCTCCCACAAATCTAAAATAGTCCATTAAAACAATAGCAAGTTCTCCTTTTGACTGTGGAACGCTCTGTAAAATAAGTACTGTAACAGGAGCAAAAAATAACCCCATAGATATCCCAAAAGGGATAGTAATTAAAATAGCCTCACTCAAAGGTGTATAATAATTTAGTTTTGGAAGGAGAAAATATGAGGTAAAAAGATATATTGCAGTTGCTATTAAAATTGTTTTTTTTGCACCTATTTTATCAGATAAAACTCCAGCAATAGGAGAAAAAATTCCTATAAAAAGGGCAAAAGCAAATATAGATAATCCAGCCTTTAGAGTAGGTAACATCTTTATATGTTCATAATAGACAGGAAGCAAATAGAAATATTGATACATAGAAAAACCTAAAATAAAAAAATAGATTAAAATCCCATTTGTAAAGTCACTATTTTTAAAAAGAGATAAATCTATTAAAGGATTGGCTGAGTTTATTTCACCTAAAAGATAGAGCAAAAATCCAATAATACTAATAAAAAGTAAAGTTACAATAAAAGAGGAGTTAAACCAACCAAACTCTTCTCCTTTGCTTAATAAGATCAAAAGAGAGATAGTAGCAATAGATATTAAAATAAAATTTAAAATATTCAACTTCTCAAACTTCTCCTTTTTACCCTCTGGCAGCATTAAAAAACCAAATATTAAAAGAGCTACTCCTACTGGCACATTAATTAAAAATACCATTCTCCAATTATAAAATTGAGTTAAATATCCTCCAAGGGTGGGACCAATAGCAGGAGCAAAGCTAACCCCAAGCCCATAAATTCCCATTGCTAAGCCCTTTTTATTAGGAGGAAAATAACTAAATATCATTATATGACTTGTTACCATAATAAGAGCCTCACCTATGCCTTGAACAACTCTAAAAAAGATAATCTCTTCTAAAGTATTAGAAAGGGCACAAAATAAAGAACCAATAGTAAATAACAAAATACCTACTAAAAAGATCTTTTTATCTCCAAACCTCTTTATTAAATATTCAGTAATTAAAAGGGCAATTGCAGCTGCTATCATATAACTTGTAATTATCCACTGCACTCCATACATATCAGTAGCTAAAGGAGCTGTAAGCTTTGGCACAATTATATCTACTACTGTAGTATCCAAAATTGCCATAAAAGCACCGCTCATTACAATAATAGAGTAGATTGTTCTTTCAAAAGAGGAGATATCCCAACTATTTTTGCTCATCTTTTTCTCTCTATCTCTACTGAAGCACTCATTCCTACACGAAGATGGGGATCAAACTCTTTTAATTTAATTTTAACTTTAAACCTTTGATCAAGCTTTGTAAACTCACCACTTGCAATATCTCTTGGCACAAGAGAGAAAGTAGCAGCAGAGGTTGGCGCAATTGATACAACCTCCCCTTTGAGTTTTTTTTCAATTCCTTCAGGAGAGATTATAACAAGAGAGCCTATATCAATTTTTGATAATTTTCTCTCAGATAGTAATACCTCACAATATAACTCTTTTGGATCAACCAAAGCATAAATTGGCTTTCCCCTTGGAATTACTATTGGTGCATCATAAAATTTTTTAGCAATTATTCCACTAAATGGAGCTTTTAATGTGGAGTAGCTAATATAGTTATCTATCTTTTCTATTACCTTTAAAAGGGCTGATTTCTTTTTAGATAACTCTTCAATCTTTAAAGATAGCTCTTTTACCTTTTTTAGATCATTTTTTGCTATTTTTAAAGCTATTTTTGCCTCTTTTAATCCCTTTTGGGCACTATTTAGACTCTTTATTAAACTTCTTTTTTCTAAATCTAATATTTTACTCTTTAAAGATATATCCTCAAAAATCTTTTGAGATATTAAATTATCTCTTAAGAGCTTTTTATATCTATTTTCATCTTTTAGTGCCAATTTATACTTATGATTTAACTCTTCTATTTTATACTTTAAGCTATCTATCTTGAATTTTAAAGAGTCAATTTTTGTAGAAGATAACTCTATTTTTAAATTAATAGCCCTTTTAATCCTATCTCTTGTAATTTGTAAAGAGTCAATCTCTTTATCTAAAGCATCTTTTTCAAAAGTAGCCTTCTCTTTTGCTACTAAAAAATCTTTTATATCAATTTTTGCTAATAATTCACCCTTTTTTACCTTCTCATTTTCATCTTTAAAAAGTTTTATTACCTTCCCATCCACCTTAAAAGCTAAAAATGAGAGCCTATTGCTTCTAATAAAAGCAGCATCTGAAGTAACATATCTTTTTTTATAGAGATAAAAATCAATAGCCGCTAAAATTGTAGCTACTAAAACTAATATAAGAATAAGATTAAAAATCTTCTTTTTCAAAGAGACTCCTTTAGCATTTATAGATTATATTCTCATTTTAATAAGTCATCTCTTATTTAAAAAATTAGTAGCTACATTAAAGAAAAAGATCTAAGAGGGTTTAAAATTCTCTTTACTTTTACAAAATTCCTTTAAAAAACATTTATCACATTTGGGATTTTTTGCGGTGCAAATATATCTTCCAAAAAGAACCATTGCTTGATGAAGTCTATTTAAATTATCTTTAAATTTAGAAACAAGTTCCTCTTCTGTTTTTGCTGGAGTCTTTTCATAGCTTAAACCTAATCTATGAGCTACTCTAAAGACATGAGTATCTACCGCCATTAAATTTTTTCCTAAATATTCAATCAATATTACATTAGCACTCTTTTGACCAATACCAGGAAGAGAGATAAGCTCTTTTTGAGTAGTAGGAAACTTTCCATTATATTTTTCTACTACCTCTTTTGCCATAGCTACCAAATTTTTTGCTTTATTGTTAAAAAAAGAGCAACTTTTAATTAACTCTTTTACATCTTCTACATTGGCTTTTGCAAGATCATATATAGTTGGATATTTTTTAAAGAAGTTAGGAGTTATAATATTCACCCTCTTATCAGTACATTGAGCAGATAACATAACAGCTACTGCCAATTGATAAATATCTTCATAATTTAATTCAGTTGTTGAATTTGGATAGTGTTTTAATAAAATCTCTTTAATCTTTTCAATCTCTTGAGGTGTAGCATATTTTGGTTTGTTGCTATTTTTTTCCATTTTATGAGCCTATTAATTTCTTATTTAATTTTGATTGATATACTATCAAAGTTAATATTAATTTTAAGGAGAGTTTATGAATCAATTTTTAAAAAGAGGTGCTCTAATTACTATACTAAGTATATCTTATTTAATGGCTTCATCAGATGTAGTAGTGGTAGTAAATGGAAAAGAGATTACAAAAGATTATATAAATCATGTTTTAAAAATGAGACAACCAGGTGCAGATTTTGATAAACTTCCACCTCAGTTAAAAAAGAGCATAGTAAATCAAGTAGTAGAGAGAGAACTCTTAGCAAAAGCTGCAAAAGAGGCAAAAGCTGACGAGTCAGAAGAGTTTAAAAAACAGTTAGAAAATATAAAAAAAGATCTTATGATAAATGTTTGGATGAAAAATATCTTTAATAAAACAATTGTAAGTGAAGGAGAGGCAAAAGAGTATTACAAAAAACATCAAGATCAATTTATGATTCCAAAAAAGGTTCATGCACGCCATATTTTATTAAAAGATGAAAAGAAAGCTCAAGAGCTAATTGATAAACTAAAAGGATTAAAAGGAGAGAAATTAAAAGAAAAATTTATTGAACTTGCAAAAAAATACTCTGTTGGTCCATCTAAAGTAAATGGAGGAGATTTAGGATATTTTACTAAACAACAAATGGTAAAACCTTTTAGTGATGCCGCATTCGCCCTTAAAAAAGGAGAAATTACAAAAAAACCTGTAAAGACTCAATTTGGATATCATATTATATATGTAGAAGATGTTCAACCAGCACATGTTCAAAAGTTTGAAGATGTAAAAAAAGATATTGTATCGATTTTAAGACAAGAACAATTTAGAGAAAAGATTAGCAATATATTAAAGAAGATGAAAAAAGATGTAGTTTATAAAGACAAAACATTAATTGCTGAGGACAAAAATAGTTCAAAGTAATTTCTTTTTGAAATAATTAATGAACTATTTATCAATTTGATATAGAATGGTGGAAAATTTGATTCTAAAAGGAAGCAGATGAGAAGTTTAATGAAGGCGATTGCGGTAGTGATGATGCTTGTTGCTTTTTCACAAGCAAAGGTAATTGCAACAGTTAATGGTTACTCTATTACAGATAAAGAGGCTAATAGAGTATTAAAGGTATTAACAAAAGGAAAAGTTACCTTTGATAAATTAAGACCGCAGGATAAGAAGGCTCTCATTCAAAGATTGGCAATTGAGAAGCTTGTAATTAAAACAGCTTATAGAGAACTAAGCAAAAGAGAAAGAGATATGATCATTGCTAATGCTTGGATGGCAAAAAAGGCAAGAAGAGTAAAAGTAACAGAAGCAGAGATGAAGAGAGCTTATCGTAAAAATAAAAATCTCTTTAGAGATAAAAAAGGAAGAATTATTCCTTATAAAAAAGTTCGCCAACTAATTAAAATTCAGCTAAAACAAAGAAAAATTGTAAATAGATTAATGAAAAAAGCAAAAATTGTTTATAAATTCTAAAAAGAGAGTCCTTTTTGCGGCTCTTTTTTAAAAAACTTATTTAAAATAAAATTTGATTTCTATATATAATTAACTACTTAAAAATAATAAACCCTCTTTTTTGCAAATAGCTGCTATAATTTTAAAAAAATTAAAAAAAGGATTATGCCGTGAGTGAAAGAATCTCTGACTTTGTAGAGCCAGGTGTAGTAACTGGAGATGATGTTCAAAAGATATTTGAAATAGCTAAAAAAAATGAGTTTGCCCTTCCAGCAATTAATGTAGTAGGGACTAACTCTATAAATTCTGTTTTAGAAGCGGCTTCAAAGGTTAATTCTCCTGTAATTATTCAATTTAGCAATGGTGGTGCTTCATTTTATGCAGGAAAAGGTTTAAAAAGCCCAAAGGCAGCTATTCTTGGTGCAATTAGCGGAGCAAAACATGTTCATACTTTAGCAAAAGAGTATAATGTAGCAGTTATTTTACATACAGACCATGCAGCAAGAAAGCTTCTTCCATGGGTAGATGGGCTTATTGAAGCAAGCAAAGAGCATTTTAAAAAGTATGGAAAGCCACTATTTAGCTCTCATATGATAGATCTTTCTGAAGAGCCTTTAGAAGAGAATATCAAAACATCTGTAGAGTATTTAAAAAAGCTTGATGAGCTTGGTATGACTCTTGAAATTGAGCTTGGAATTACTGGTGGAGAAGAGGATGGAGTAGATAATACGGGAGTAGATAATGCTGCTTTATATACTCAGCCTCAAGAGGTATATGAAGCATACAAAGCTCTAAAGGAGGTTTCTGATAGATTTACAATTGCTGCTTCTTTTGGAAATGTGCATGGAGTATATAAACCTGGTAATGTAAAACTTCAACCAATTATTCTAAAAAATTCTCAAGAATATATTCAAGAGAAGTTAAATACTCCTCCAAAACCTGTAAATTTTGTATTTCATGGAGGAAGTGGAAGCTCTTTAGAAGAGATTAGAGAGGCAATTAGTTATGGCGTAGTAAAGATGAATATTGATACAGATACTCAATGGGCTTTTTGGAGCGGAGTAAAAGGATATGTAGAAAAATATCATGACTATCTACAAAGCCAAATTGGAAATCCAGAAGGAGAAGATAAGCCAAATAAAAAATATTATGATCCAAGGAAGTGGTTAAGAGCAGGAGAAGAGTCAATGGTTGATAGAGTAATAAAAGCTTTTGAAGAGTTAAATTGTGTAGATAGATTTTAGATATTGGATATTAAATTTAATCTCCCATCTCCACTACAAGAGTATAGTTTTAATAAAATCTCTTTTTTGCTAAAGAGAGATGATCTAATTCATCCTCTCTTTAGTGGAAATAAAGCAAGAAAAATAGACTATCTTTTAAATACTCCATTAGATAAGTATGATAAGATCGTCTCTTATGGATCTTTATTCTCAAATGCTATGCTATCTTTAGCAATCTTTTCAAAGATAAAAAATATCCCTTTTTACTACTTTGTAAAAAATCTATCTAAAAAAGAGCTCCTATCTCCAAAAGGAAATCTAAAAATAGCTCTAAGTAATGGTATGATTTTAAAAGATTATAGATATCTCCAAGATTACTTAACCCAAAATGCTCTTTTTATAAAAGAGGGCATCTCAAATAAATTTGCCTATATAGGAGTAGAAAAATTGGCAAAAGAGTTAATAAAAGAGCTTTTGCCAAATAAAAATTATCAAATTTTCCTCCCATCAGGTACAGGAACTACATCTTTATTTTTATCAAAAGCCTTAATTAAATTAAATAAAAAAAATATTAAAGTATTTACTACTCCAGTAGTTGGAGATAAAAATTATCTATTAGAACAATTTAGAAATTTAGAAAAAGATAGCTCCTTTTATCCAACTATCTTAGATACATCAAAAAGATATGGTTTTGGGAGGTTATATAAAGAGTTTTATCAAATTTGGTTAGAATTATATTACCAAACTAAAGTAGAATTTGATCTATTATATGATCCAAAAGGGTGGATTACTATTTTAGAAAATAGCTCCCTGTTTGAAAATTTAGTATATATTCATCAAGGGGGTAATATTGGAAATATTACAATGATAGAAAGATATCAAAGAAGGTGGCAGCTATGAAAATTTTAGATACTACAAAAAGCTCTTTTAAAGAGGAGTTTCAAGAGCTTTTAAAAAGAGGAGAAGTTGATATAGATAGAGTAATGCCAATTGTTTCTGAAATTTTAACAAGAATAAAAAGAGATAAAGATAAAGCTCTATTAGAAGATATAGCAAAATTTGATAATTGGAAGCCAAATTCAATTGAAGATTTAAAGGTATCTCAAGAAGAGATGAAAAAGGCATATGAAGATTTAGATGAAAAATTAAAAGAGGCACTACATATAGCTTATGATAGAATTAAAAGTTATCATGAAAAACTACTTCCAAAAAGCTGGATTGAAGAAGATGAAATAAATGCAAAACTTGGAGTTAAAGTTACTCCAGTTGATAGAGCTGGTCTATATATTCCAGGAGGAAAAGCTGCATATCCGAGCTCTTTATTAATGAATGCAATTCCTGCAATTGTAGCTAATGTAAAAGAGATTGTAGTTACTACACCAGCTCCTAATAATGAATTAAATCCTCTATTATTAGCAGCGGCTCATCTATGTAATATAAAAGAGATCTATAAAATCGGAGGCGCAAGTGCTATTGGTGCTTTGGCATATGGAACTAATTCTATTAAAAAAGTAGATGTAATTACAGGACCTGGAAATATATATGTAGCTACCGCTAAAAAAATGGTATATGGAGATGTAAATATAGATATGATAGCTGGACCAAGCGAAATTGGAGTTATAGCAAATAGTAGTGCAAATCCAAGATGGATAGCAATTGATCTTTTATCTCAAGCAGAACATGATGAGATGGCAAGCTCTATTTTAATTACTCCAGATAGAGATTTTGCATATGAAGTAGAGAAGAATATCTATATAGAATTAGAAAAATTAAATAGAAAAGAGATTACAAAAAAATCAATTGAAAATAGAGCTGCAATTATTATTACTAAAAATTTAGATGAAGCAATAGATCTAATGAATGAAATTGCTCCTGAACATTTAGAAATTGTTATAGAAGATCCATTTTCTATTTTAGATAAGATAAAAAATGCAGGGGCTATTTTCCTTGGCTCTTATACTCCAGAAGCAATTGGAGATTATATTGCAGGACCAAACCACACATTACCTACTGGAGGTAGCGCTAAATTTTACTCTCCTTTAAGTGTGGAACACTTCTTAAAAAAGAGCTCTATTATCTCTTTTTCTAAGGAGTCAATAGAAAAAATAGGAGAAGCAGCAGCCCTCCTTGCAGATATTGAAGGGTTAGATGCCCATGCAAAGAGTGTAAGAGTTAGATTAGATGAAAATAATAGTTAAAAAAAAGGCTCAAGAGTCTCTAAAGAGACTCTTTCCCTGGGTATATAAAAGTGATATTATTATTAAAAATAAGGTAGAAAATGGTTCAATTGTTAGCGCCTTTAGCCAAGATGGAAAATTTTTAGCAAAAGGATATATAAATCTAAATAGCCAAATAGCCTTTAGAGCCTTGAGCTTTAAAAATGAAGAGATAGATTTAGAATTTTTTATTAAAAGATTTAAAGAAGCACTTAGGTTAAGAGAATCTATTAACTCAAACTCATATAGGGTTATTCACTCAGAAGCAGATTATCTTAGTGGTTTAATAGTAGATAGATATGGAGACTATTTTAGTATTTTACTAAATAGCTTAGGAATGATTAAACAAAAAGAGTTAATAGTACAAGCAATAAAAAAACTCTTTAATCCAAAAGGAATCTACCTAAATAGTTCTCCTGAAATATTAAAAAAAGAAAATGCTACCTTCAAGCCATATATTATTGGAGAGATACCATCTACTTTTGAGATTATTGAAGATCAAATTAGATATAGAGTTGATATTATAAATGGACAAAAGAGTGGATTTTATTTAGATCAAAGAAAAAATAGAAAAATAGTTGCCTCTTATGTAAAAAAAGAAGATAAAGTTTTAGACCTATTCTCTAATATAGGAGGATTTGGATTATATGCCGCAAAAAAGGGAGCAAAAGTAATAGAAGTAGATATCTCTAAAGAGGCAATAAAAAAGGCACAAGAGAACTTTCAGCTAAATAACTTACAAGGCAAATTTATAAACGAAAATGTATTTGATTATTTAAGAGTCGTTAGAAAAGAAAAAGAAAAATATGACCTAATTATAATAGATCCACCCTCTTTTGCAAAAAATAGATCACAAATAGAAGGAGCAAAAAGAGGATTTAAAGATCTAATGGTAAATAGTTTAAAAATAGTAAAAGA
>JAADEA010000073.1 GCA_013153675.1 Campylobacterota bacterium | reverse complement strand
AGATAAAATCTAAAAGCTTCTCTCTTGCTTCATCTTCTCTTAGACCAATTAATTTTAAACTAACAGCACTTTTTGAAGGTTTTTGTATATTTACTGAAACTTTGTTCATCTCTTTTTTTACCCTCTTTTTAAGAGGCTTTAATTCCTCTTTTTTAACTCTTATTTTTAATCCATTTAGCTCTATATATGCCTCTCTTCCTTTAAGAGATAAAACAACTCCCTCTTTTCCTCTATATTCTATTATATCTCCCTCTTTAATCTCTATATTAGATTTAGCTTTGACTTGATTTTTAATATCTACTTTACTCTTTTCTTTATATGCTAAATTTTGTAACCTATGAGCTTCTTTTATATCTTTTGATTTTATAGCCTCTTTTAAATATTTAAGAGACTTTTGATATTGAGCCTCTAATTGAGATAATTTTTCTTTTTGCTCTTGATATAACTTTTCTCTCTCTTTTTGAATTTTAATCTTTTGATCTTCTAAATTTTTTATTAAATTATCTAACTCTTCTTTCTTTTTTCTTAATTGATCCTCTAAAGTAGAAGATCTCTCAATTAGTTCATTTAATCTCTCTTTATCTTCGCCATAAAACTCTTTAGCTCTTTTGATAATATCCAAAGAAATTCCATATCTTAAAGCTGTCTCAAAAGCATAACTCTTTCCAATTGTACCTTCTAAAAATCTATATGTAGGAACTCTATTTTTCTCATCATAAATTGCAGCAACCAATTGAACTCTATTATCATTTGCCATTATTTGAGCAAGTCTTTTATGATGAGTAGTTATAACAAAATAAAAGCCCCTATTAATTAACTCTTCTAAAATAGCTCTAAAAAGAGCTGCTGCTTCATCACTATCTGTTCCAAGTTCAATCTCATCTACTCCAACTAATGCAGAAGATATTTTAAATAATTTGGCAAACTCTACCATTCTTCCAGCAAAGGTAGAGATATCATTCTTTACCTCTTGAGGATCATCTAAAATTGCTTCAATATTCTCAAAAGAACCAATCTTACTCTTTAGAGAAGCTTTAAATGGAATTAGATATTTACTCAATAGAGCAGCTGATAAAATAGATTTTAATAACATAGTCTTTCCACCAGCATTTACCCCAGTAATAAGAAGAATATTTTTATTAAAATTTATACTAATAGGGACTGGATCTTTTTTTATTGCAGGATGTAAAAAATCTACTAATTCAACTACCTTTTTAGAAATAGGTAAAAAGAAATTTAAATCTTTTGCCTTTGCAAATAAAACTCTTGCATTATAATGATCTAATTTATCAAACTCTTTATTAATAAATTTCAAAAAGGGCAAATGCTCTTTAAAGATTTTAGAAAACTCTTTTGCATATCTTTGATAAATTAACTCCTCTTTTTGCTCTAATAAAACCTCTCTCTCTTTTATAGAAGCAACTTTTTGAGGAACTACATAAAAAAAGCCCCCTGAACTTTTGCCAATAATATTTCCTTTTAAAACTTTACTAAATCCACCTCTTAATAAGAGAGCCTCTTCTCCTAAAAAAAAATGAACTTTTCTATCTACTAAAAACTCTTCTAAAGATTTAGAGGAGATAAGAGAGTTTAAAAGCTCTTTTAATTCACGCTTTATATGACTTTGAGCCTCTTTTATTCTAAAAAGCTCATCATCCATTGCAATATCAATTAATCCCTCTTTATTAAAATATTTAACAATATCTAAAATTTTCTGAGGAATCTCTATTGAATCAACTAATTTTCTAATTAGAGGTGGAACTCTTTTTGCTTTAAGAGAGTTAAAAAATTCAACTATTTTAATAAACTCATAAAGCTCTTTTAGAGATAAAGTAGCCCCTTTTGATAACTTTATTATCTCTTCATCTAAATTATTAACTTTTGGAAGAGTTAATTTAATATCTTCTAACTCTTTTATATATTTTATATGAACCTTTGGATCCCCTTCTAAAATAAAACTCTTTTCTCTTGCAAAAAAAGCTCCAAACTCTTTTATAAACTCTTCTAAATTGAGCTTATAAATTAAACTTTCTAATTTTTCATTATGAAATAGGCTATCCACCTACTTTTCTCCCCTAATTTGATAAGTAATATCACCTGCTCCAAAAGCTACAATTAAACCTTTTTTAAATACCTCTATTGGAGCTGAATCTTTTATTACCTTAACAATATTTCCCTCTCTTTTGATTCTATCAGCCATAATGGGATTATATGAACTAAAAGCACCCTTTAAATCAATAGGAATCTCTATTTCGCCAGCTGCCCAAATAGGCAAAATTACTAATGTATCTACTCCCTTAAAAGCCTCTACAAATCCACTTAAATTATCAATTGTTCTTGTATATTTATGAGGTTGCCAAATAACATGAAGATTTTTAAGCCCCTTTAGCTCCATATACTTTCTTAGGGCTTTAAGAGTTGCTTTTATCTCTGTGGGATGGTGTCCATAATCATCTACAATTGCTACATCTTCATCTTTGTAGATAATATCAAATCTCTTTTTTATTCCTTTATAATTTAAGATATTTTTTCTAATATCTTCAATATCCTCACCCAAAGCAACAGCAGCCAAAATAGCCAAAGAGGCATCAAGAGCAATATGCTCTCCAAAACCATATACTTTAAATTTTCCAAAATCTTTTAACTCAAAAGATATATAAGGTTCATCATCAATTAATTGATATTCAATATTTTTAATATCATCTTTTGGTGAAAGATATATTGCATCAAATTTTTTTTGATTCAACCAAGGATCATCTTGATTTAAAACTTTTAATTTTGCTAAGTTTATAAATTTTTCATAAGTATTAAAAAATAGCTCCTCATCATAATTATAATATTCCATATGCTCTTTTTCTACATTTGTAACAATAGCAAGATATGGATTTGAATTTAAAAAACTTGCATCACTCTCATCTGCTTCAAAAACAACCTTTTTATTTGGATAATATCTAACATTTGAACCAAACTCTTTTGAAATTGCCCCAATTAGAGCATTTGACTTTGGAATAATAGATGCTAATATTGCAGAAGTTGTACTTTTACCATGAGCCCCAGCTACTGCATAAACCTCATAATCTTTTAAAATAAATTTTAAAGCCTCTTTTCGAGAGATAACCTCTATTCCCAACTCTTTTGCTCTTTTATACTCCACATTATTTGGCTTTACAACAGCAGAGTGAATAACTAAATCAGCTCCTTCTACCGCATCTGCATGGTGAGGGATATTTATTTTAATTCCATAGTTTAAGGCTAAATCATCTGTGATTTCACTTTGGGCTATATCACTCCCACTAATCTCATATCCTTGCTTTGCTAAAAATTTTGCCAAAGCAGAAAGCCCAATCCCCCCTATTCCAATAAAATGAATTCTCACTATTGCTCCTTTGAACTATCTAATTTCTCCTTAATCTTTTTTACCTCTTGATCTATCTTTATTTTACTATCTTTAAAAAGCTCCATTAAAATATCTGGCGGCTCTTTGAAGTTTTGCAAAAAGATACTATATCTATCTTCACTATTAAAAGAGTCTATATCTACAATTTTTTCTAAAAAATCTTTAAATGAATAACCCTCATCAATAGATAGTAGGTGAATAAGCAAAGCATCTTTAATAACTGGCTCATTAATTAAATAATATAGAGCTAATAGTAACTCTCTTGCTCCTTTTATATCATTTTGATCATAAAGATATATTGCATGCTCATACAATCCTCTACTTGCAGCTAAATCTTCTTGATCTTTTAGATCTAATCTTTGATTATCAACAAACTTTTGAGAAACTCTATCAAAAGCACTATTTACTATAAAGCCAAAAAGCTCATCTAACTCTTCTTGAGAGGCTCTATCTTGACTCATTAACTCTAATAGATTATATGCATTAGCTATACTCTTTTCTTTTTTAAATCTCTCTTTTAATTCTTCAATACTCTTCATCAATTACTCTTTTAATTTTCTTTAGGGCTATTTCAATAATCTCTGGTCTATAAACTAAAGCTATTCTAATAAATCCTTCACCTATTCCATCTCTTCCTAAAAAGCGACCTGGCAATACCTTAATATTATATTCTTCATAAACTCTTTTTGTAAATTCTAAATCATCTTTTACCCTTAGCCATATATAAAAGGTTGCTTTAGGGGGTGTGATTTTTAAAATCTCTTTTGCCAAATCAAAATTTCTTTTATAAACTTCTACAAACTCTTTTGGATGTTTTAAATCCTCCCAAGCAGCTGCAGCACCTTTTTGTAGCATTAAAGGAGAAGCACATCCAATATATGTTCTATATCTCATATAACTTTTTAATACCTCTTTATCACCAGCAATATATCCACTTCTAAGCCCTGGAGCGCTACTTCTTTTTGATGCTGAATTTACAACAAAAATCTTTTTAAAATCTCTATTACCCTCTAAAATAGATGCCTCTAATAAAGATGGAATCTTCTCATCAAAATATAGATCAATATAGCACTCATCATTTAAAAGGTAAAAATCATACTCTCTTGAAGCACTCACCCACCATCTAAGCTCATTAATATCTAATGTAGAAGCAGTAGGGTTATTTGGAAAATTTAATATTACAAAATCTATCTCCTTTAATTTATCCTCACTAATAACTGGTTTAAAACCATTTTCCTCTTCTAAATTTATATAAGTAATCTTTGCTTTTGAAGCAATAGCAGCTCCCTCATATATTTGATAAAAAGGATTAGTAAAAGCCATATGAGGAGAAGAAATATTATAAAGCAAAAATTGAGGAAAATTAAAAAGCACCTCCCTGGTTCCAAAAGTTGGAATTATTTCATCTTCTTCTAATTGTATGCCAAATCTCTCTTTATTATATTTAATTAATGCCTCTTTTAAATATTTCTCACCTGAACTTTTGGGATATTTCTTAATTAAATCAATATTTTCAATAATTTCATCTTTTATAAAAGATGGAGTCTCAAATTGAGGCTCTCCAATTGTTAAGTTGATCTCATCTTTTTCTTTAGGAGTTATTCCTTTTAATAGCTCATTTAACTTTTCAAATGGATATTTTTCAAACTTCATCTTCTACTCTTTTGCTAAATAATCTATTATTTGATCTTGTAATAATTTTGCAAGCCAAATTTTAGCTCCATTATAAAATATTACTACTTTATAGAAGTTACCATTTTTACTTAATACATAACCTGCTATATTTTTTGCTCTCTTTAGAGTCCCTGTCTTTAGCCAAGCTCTATTTTTTGCTGCAGAGTGTCTAAATCTTCTTCTTGTAGTTCCATCTACTCCTGCAATTGAGAGAGTATTTAACCACCTCATTCCTAAATTATCTTTTGCATCTTTTAAAAGAGCAAGAATAGCTTTTGGAGATACTACACTTTTGTGGGATAGTCCACATCCATTATCAATAAATGTTCTATCATCCCAAATCCCTCTTTTTTGATAGATAATTCTAAGTGCCTCTCTGCTCTTTTGCAAGGTAGCTGGAGGACCAAAATATTTTGTTCCTAAAATTAAAAATAGATGTCTTGCATATAAATTATTACTCTTTTTATTTGTAATCGAAACTATCTCAATAAGAGGTTTTGAGCGATGTATAAATAATCTTTTTGCATTTTTGGGCAGAGGCTTAAGTTTTAATTTAGATAAGTTTTTAACTCCATATTGATTTAAATAACTCTTTAGAGCATAAAAAAAGCTAAGATACGGTTTGGTTAAAACCCTTCTAATAGTTCTTGGAGGGCACTTTAGAGAGTAACTTCCTTTAAAAGTAACAATAGGAATAACTCCCTCATATCCAATAGCTACCTTTGGATAAGCATATCTTCCCCTACATCTTCTATTTACACCTTTTAGCTCATTTTTTATTTTTAAACTCTTATCAGGATAGGGAAGAGCTATTGAGATTTTTCCTTTTTTGGGTAATAATTTTATTCTACATAGATGATCATCAAACATTAAAGCATCTGGCATTGCATTATATTGGCTATATATATTTTTATCAAAATTAGAGGTAATTGAAGCACTATTTTCAAAAAATGTTCTATCAATAATAATATCACCTTTAATCTCTTTAATACCCAAAGAGGCTATCTTTTTTGCAATCTTCTCTACATCCTTACAAGAGAGCGTTGGATCTCCATAAGCTTTAATAACCAAATCGCCATATAAGATCCCATTTTTTACCTCTCCTGTATAAAATAAAGAGGTGGGCCATCTAAAATTTGCCCCATATTCTAAAAGGGCTCCATATGTAGTAAATAGCTTTGCAACAGATGCAGGATGAAATAGATTATCTTCATTTAAAGAGGCAATAACCTCTTCTTCTCCATTATTCTCTTTTGTAATATAAATTCCCAGTTTAAATGGATCTATCTTATCTTTTGTAATAAATTCGCCTATTTTAGCTGGTAATATAGCCTCTAATAGAGAAAAAGATAGAAAAAGGGCAAAAATAACTCTTTTCATCTTTAATTAAAAACTTTCACCCTCTTTTACACTCTCAATAATAGAAACAATAATAGTATATACATTTGCAACAACTGCCCCAATTACAAGCCCTATTGCAAGTCTTTCTTTATCATAAAACTCAAGGGCAAAAAAAGCAGGAATTAAATGTAAATCCGCTACTAATGAACCTGCTAAAATCTCAGCAGCTAAAATATTTCTAATTCCTACCTTTAAAAGAGTTGAGGCAACATTTACACTACCAGCTAAAAATAGAGCAAAATCTGTTCTTTCGTATAGAAAACCTACACTTGTAGTTAAACTCATTAAACTAAAAAAGACATATAAAACCTTATTCCATTTCATCCTCTACTCCTACAATCTCCCCTGCTCATACATTGCTCTTAATTTCTCTTTCTCTTTTTGTCTCTTTAACTTCTCAGCCTCTTTTCTTCTAAATTCATTTACATCAAATTTTAGCCAAAATAGTATAGGAGAAGCAACAAAAATAGAAGAATAAGTTCCTACTATAATACCAACTAAAAGAGGAAAACTAAAATCTTTTATACTCTCTCCACCAAATAGATATAGAGTAAATACCACAAAAAATGTAGTTAGTGAAGTAAGAGTAGTTCTTGATAAGGTCTTTGTTACAGACTCATCAATAATTGCTTTTAAATCTGTAAGTTTTGTAGTTCTAATTCCCTCTCTAATTCTATCAAATACAATAATTGTATCATTTAAAGAGTATCCTAAAATTGTCAAAATTGCTGCTAATGTATCTAAAGTAACAGATAAATTAGTAAGAACAATTGCCCCAAGAGCAATTGATACATCATGAATAAGAGCTACTACTGAAGCAAGAGCAAAACGCCACTCAAAACGAATTGATACATAAATTAAAATACCAATAATCGCTAAAATTGTAGCCATTATACCTTTTTCTCTCAATTCGCTTCCAACCTTTGGTCCTACCATATCTACTTTTCTAATAGTAAATTTTCCAGTATCTTTTAAAAGCTCTCTTATCTCATTTTCAATAGAGTTCGTTACAGATTTTGAGCTTCTTTGAGCTCTAATAATAATCTCATTTTTACTTCCAAAATAGGTTACAGAAGCACTCTTATATTTTGGACTCTTTTTTAGAGCTTTTCTTATCTCTTTAAGTGGAGCCTCTTTTTCATATTTAATTTGAATTACACTTCCCCCAGCAAAATCTACCCCAAAATTAAAACCCTTAATAGCAATAAGTGCCCAAGATGATAGGACTAAAATTAAGGATATAATCCCAAATATCTTGCTATAACTCATTAAAGGGATAGGTTTTTTATATCTAAAAAATTCCATCTATCAATCCTTTATCTTTATACCAAACCAAAGGGAGAGTTTATCTTTTTTAATTTTTGGTAATAACATCTGATATATTCCATGAGTTCCTAAAATAGCTGTTAGCATTGAAGCTAAAATACCAATACTAATTGTTAAAGCAAAACCTTTAATTGGTCCTGTTCCATATCCATATAAAACAAAAGCAGAAATTAAAGTAGTAACATTTGCATCCCAAATTGCACTAAAAGCATTCTCATAACCTTGTTCAATCGCTTTTGGAATAGAGACTCCCTCATATAAAAGCTCTCTAATTCTCTCATTAATAATAACATTAGCATCTACTGCCATCCCTACCGTTAATACTATACCTGCCATTCCTGGCAAAGTTAAGGTAGCCTCAAACAAAGACATTACAGCCAAAATTAAAAATAGATTTACTATTAGAGCAATATCAGCAATAATTCCTGCAATTCCATAATAGATAATCATAAAAATAACTACTATAATAAAACCACTCAATAGAGCATACATACTTGCCTTAATATTATCTTCACCTAAAGAAGCTCCAACACTTCTCTTTTCTTCCACATGAACAGGTGCAAGTAGTGCTCCACTTCTTAGAGCAATTGCTATATCATTTGCCTCATTAATAGTAAAGTTTCCAGAGATTTGTCCTCTACCTCCTCCAATTCTTTCTCTAATAACTGGTGCTGAATAGACTTTATTATCTAAAACTATCGCCATTCTTTTACCAACATTTTTACCAGAAAAATCTCCAAATATTCTTGCTCCCTCTCCATTTAAAACAAAGTTAATAACTGGTTGGTTATTTCTATCAAATCCAACTTGAGCATCTGTTAACATAGATCCATCTAAAATTGGAATAGCTTTTAAGAGATATTTAATATTTGGATCTTTTACATCTGGCAAGATTACATCTCCATACTTTTTGGCTTCTGCTGGAGTCATTGTATAAACTCTTGCTATTCTATCCTCATCTACGGCCATTAATTGTAAATGAGCCGCTCTTGCAATAAGTTTTAATATCCTCTCTTCATCCTCTTTACTCTTAATACCTGGAACCTCAACTAATATTTTATCTTCACCCTGTTTTGCTACTGTAGGTTCACTTAAGCCAAATTGATCAAGTCTATTTCTAATAGTCTCAACAGCTTGATTAATTGCTTTTTGAAGAGTCTTTGCAATCTCATCTTTTGTAAGAGTGATTATAAAAGTATCTTTATTTTGAGAAATTTTTACACTCTTTGGATCTAACTCTTTTTGTAAAATTGCCTTTACTTTTGGAATATCATCCTCATCTAAAACTTTAAAAGTTATTTTTCCTTTTTCTATATTTACCTCATCTATTACTATATCTTTTTTCTCTAACATATATTTAATAGTAGAGGCAATAGATTTTGTTTTTGATTTAATTGCTTCATCAGAATCTATTCCAAGGAGAAGATGAAGCCCTCCTTGTAGATCAAGCCCTAAATGAACCTTCTTGCCATAATTAAACCCAGGTAGATTTGGCAATGAGAAAACTATGGCAAAAATTGCAGCAATTAAAAATATAAATAATCTATAATTTAGTCGCTCCATAATATAAACTGCCTTTAATCAAGTTTTTTTGCTACATAACTCTTAGCCAGCTTCACTACCACCTCATCATTTAGTTTTATTTTGATAAAATCATCTTCAACCTTTACAACCTCGGCTACAAGCCCACCATTTGTTAAGATCTTATCTCCTTTTTTTAAGGAGTTAATCATCTCTTGGTGA
>JAADEA010000020.1 GCA_013153675.1 Campylobacterota bacterium | reverse complement strand
ATCTTCTATTTCGAGGGGACCACGGGTAGTATCTAATACCCTATTTTTTTTGAATTGTTCAGGAAAGTCACTAAAAATATTGAGCTTTAAATAACCCTTTAAACCAACACTTCTGCCTATTTGGGCTACTAAAATTTTATCTTTATTCATTATCTATCGATTGCACCGTTATTTTATAATTTTTCTCCCCTTTTGCTTTACAGCCAGAGATAACTGCCTTAATAGCATTTATCATCTTACCTTTTTTCCCTATCAACTTACCTACATCAATAGGCTTAGCATATACTATTATATCGCTATAATCTTCTGATATATTATCAACTATCTCTACTTTAATTACATCTGGATAGGTAGCAATCAATTTTGCATAATTTAAGATAAAATCTTTTACCATACTATCTTATTTTTTTGTAATTCTCTTTACTGTTGGAGTCATTTGAGCGCCAACGCTTAACCAATACTCAAGTCTCTCTTCATCAAATTTAATTACTTTCTCTTTTGCTACTGGATTATAATATCCAATTGATTCAATCCAACCACCATCTCTTCTTTTTCTACTATCTGTTACAACAATTCTATAAAAAGGTTTCTTTTTTCTACCCATTCTTGTTAGACGAATTTTTGTCATCTACCTTCCTTCTCTTCTTAATTTGCCTTTTGGGGTGGGATTATACCATTTTAAATTTAATTAAAGCTTATTTAAACATACCAGGAAAGTTTCCACCCTGCATTCTCTTCATTAACTCTTGCATCTGTTTCATTCCACTCTTTCCAGATAGTTTCTTTGCCATCTTAGCAGCTTGCTTAAACTGTTTTAAAACCCTATTTACCTCTACTTGAGATAATCCTGCACCTTTTGCAATTCTTCTTTTTCTACTATTATTTAACAAAGAGGGATTTTCTCTCTCTTTTGGAGTCATAGAATAGATCATTGCTTTAATATGTTTTATCTCATCAGAATTTTCTAAATCTATCTCTCCAAGCTGCTTAGCAATTTGGCTCATCCCTGGGATCATACTCATAATAGATTTCATAGAACCAAGTTTTTTCATCTGCTCCATCTGCTCTAAAAAGTCATTAAAATTAAACTCACCCTTTTTAATTTTTTTACTAAATTTTTTAGCACTCTTTTCATCAATAACAGCAGAAGTCTTTTCAATTAATCCCTCTATATCTCCTGCTCCAATAAGTCTACTTACAATTCTATCTGGAATAAAAGGCTCTAAATCTGGCATCTTCTCACCAGTTCCAATAAAACGCAATGGAACTCCCACTAATTTAGCAATACCAAGAGCAACACCACCTTTACTATCTGCATCAAATTTAGTTAAAATAACTCCACTAATTCCAATCTTTTCATTAAAAGTAGAAGCACTTCTAATAGCATCCATTCCCGTCATAGAATCAGCCACATAAAATATCTCATTAGGCTTTGCAATCTCTTTTATCTTTTTGAGCTCTTCCATTAACTCTTCATCAATTGCCAAACGTCCAGCAGTATCTATTAAAACAACATCATAAAGCTCTTTTTTAGCCCTTTTAATAGCCTCTTTTACAATTTCAAAAGGACTTTTATTCTCATCAGCAACAATATCTACACCAATATTATTACAAATTTGTCTAAGCTGCTCAACTGCTGCTAAACGTTGTAAATCTGCCGCTGCTACCAATACTCTCTTTTTCTTTTGCTCTTTTAACATATATGCCAATTTACCTGTTGTAGTAGTCTTACCACTTCCTTGCAAACCTGTCATTAATACAACAGTTGGAGGATTTGGAGCAAAAATAAATCCATAATTTCCAGGTGCTTTTAAAATTTTTTCTAAATTTGTAGTAAGAGCTTTTAAAAAATTATCCTTACCTATTCCTAATGCTTTTGTATCTTTTTCAACTGCACTTAATAACTCTTTTACAACCTTATGATGAACATCTGATCTTAAAAGGGATTTTTTTAACTCTGTTAAAGCTTTTTTTAGAGCCTTTTCATCATCATGAAATCTAATTTTATTTATAGCACTTTTAAAACTCTCAGTTAAATTCTCAAACATAAAATATTCCCTTTATTTTAAAATAATATTAAGATTTTATCAAACTTTTCTTAAGTAAAACTCTCCATATCTTTTGGCTCTTTAGCCTCAATCAAATAGCCTAAAAGCTCTATCTTTTTTGCATGTAAAAGTAGCCTTTTTGCTTCTATTTTACTTCCATATTTAACATCTCCTACAATTGGGTGATTAATCGAGGCAAGATGGACTCTAATTTGATGAGTTCTACCACTTTTAATCTCAATTAAAACTTTACTCTTTTTCCCATGAATTATATCTGGATAGATATAAGTAATAGCATCTTTTCCACTTTTTGAGATAAAGCTTTTTATCTCTCCTTTTCTTTTTGTCTCAATTGGTTTATTAATTACTATCTCTTCACTAATAATTCCCTCTACCCATGCACTATATATCTTTTTTACCCTAAAAGCCTTAAACTCCTCAATTGCCCTTTTTAAAAAATCATCACTTTTAGCAAGAAGCAAAACACCACTTGTCTCTTTATCTAAACGATGAATCAATTTAGCATTTAAACTCTTTTCAATCTCATAGCTATCTACAAAAGGAGGCTTATTTACCCCAATTAGATTTTTATCTTCAAAAATAATTTCAAAATTATCTAAATGTGGATATTCTACTCTAAATTTTGTATTCTCAGAGATAAGAGCTCTTGCAATTTTTACCTTTCTACCCTTTGCATATACTACCCCTCTATCAATTAACTCTTTTGCCTTTTTATTTGAAATTTTTTCTTGAAGCGCTAAAAGCTTATAAGCTTTTTCCATCTAAATCCTTTATAAAGTTTGCCACTTTTTCATTATATAAAATTTTTACCTCTTTTATCTTTGAACTTTTACCCTTTATAATCTCTATCTTGCTCTTTGGAACTTTAAAAAATTTAGACAAAAACTTTATTAGCTCTTTATTTGCAGCTCCATCTACAGCAGGAGCAGCCAATCTTATCTTTATAGCATCATCCCCATATAAAGAGGAGATCTCACTTTTACTTGATGAAGGCTGAGCCTTTATCTTTAAATATATATACTCACCACTATCATCTATCTTGTAAAACATTCTCTATCTCTTTTACTATTTTATCTATATCTGCAATTTTTGCTTCAATTTTACTATTTGGAATCAATTTTGGATATTTTAGAGCATCTATCAACTCTCGTTCATTATTTACAATTTTTATACCATCAATCCATCTATATATCTCTTTTTGATTAAAAAAATATTTTCCAGATATAATTTTTAGATTAAATTGGGCAGCTTCAGCCACATTATGTCCACCTACTCCATCTATAAAAGTACCACCCATAATTACTATATCACATATTGGATATATATTTATTAATTCTCCCATTTTATCTACTAAAATAACTTCACTTCTTAATCTATGGCTTTGAGAATATTTTAAATAGCTCCAATTATGAAGCTTGGCATAAGGTGCTATTAACTTATCTACCTTATTAAATCTCTCTGGATGCCTTGGCACAATTATTAATTGGGCATCTGGATATCTTATCTTAAATTCTCTAAATGCTTTTAAAATTATCCCCTCTTCTCCCTCGTGAGTACTTGCAGCACAAATTACAGGTGAGGTCTCTTTGATTAATTTTTTTGTAGGTTTAGGAAGGGATGCAAATTTAATATTGCCAGCTATTTTTACATTTTTTGCACCTAAAGATTTTAATCTTATTTTATCCATTCTGCTCTGAGCATAGATATAATCTATATTTTCAAATACCTTTTTATAAAACCAAGCAAACTTTTTATATCTTGGATAAGAATATTCACTAATCCTTGCATTAACTAAAAAGGTCTTTGCCCCTTTTCTCTTAGCAAGAGCAAATAACAAATACCAAAGCTCTGCTTCAAAGACTATTAATGCTTTTTGAGGTTTCATCCAAAATAGTAATAAAGGCTCAAAAGGAAGATATCTACTCTCTTTTGTAATATTCTTAATAAGAGAAAAACCTGTTTGAGTAATTACAGAAAGTCTTAATTTATCTTTAGATATCTTATCAATAAAAGTTTTTGCTCCTCTTACCTCTCCAAAACTACACATATGGAGCCAAATACCATCCTCCTTGGAAAAAGGAGGATTTTTATATAAAAAAAACCTACTCTTAATTGACTCTTTATATTTATCTTTAAAAGATAAAAAAATTAAAAAAGGTATAGCTACTATATAGAGTATCCAGCTAACCAATATATAGAAATAGAAAAACACATTTATGCCTCTTCTTCTACTCTCTCTAAATATAAAATTCTTCCACAATGAGGACAAGTTACTATCTCATCCCCTCTAATTACCTCAGAGTATGTCTTATCATTAATTTTCATATAACATCCATAACAAGCCTGATTTCTCACAGGCACAACAGCGCTATTTCCAGCCCACTTTCTAATTTTCTCATAAAAAGCTAATATCTTTTTATCAATCTCTCTTATAATCTCTTCTCTTTTAGCAAAAAGCTCTCTTCTTTTCTCTTCGATCTTATCTAACTCCTCTTTTACCTTCTCTTCTAACTCTTGAATCTTTTTAATTGTCTCTAACTCTTTTTCTCTTAATTTTGCAAGCTCTTCACCTTTTATAGCATTAATCTTTTCTAATCTCTCAATCTCCTCATTTGCAAAGTTTAATCTCTCTTTTGCAATATCCTCTTCTACCTCTAAAGCTTTTATCTCCTTTTCGGTAGATACTTGAGCAGACTTTCTTTTAATATCTTCTAACTGCTTTTTAATTACCCCTATTTGCTCTTCAAATGAGGCAATTTTAACTTTATTATCTTCAATTAGTTGTTCTAATTCACTAATTTCATCTTTTAATTTTTCAAACTCTTTCTTTTCCTCTTCAACTTTAGCTTTTATCTCTTTCTCTTTTGGAATAAGAGTATCTAACTCCTGATCAATCTTTGAGAGCTCTATTAAATCATTTACATATTTATTCAATCTCTATCCTTTTGAAGAATTAATTAATAGTAGCAGAAAGGATTTTCTATTGAGGTGATTATAACTGAAATAGATAAATTTTCCAAATATGGCTTAAGAGCCTGCGGGAAAAATCTCTCACTCTCAAAATGTCCAATATCAATAAGCATTAAATCTTGAGCTTTAGCCTTTATTGCATCATGATATTTAATATCACCTGTTAAGAATAGATCACAATCTATCATATCTATAAAAGAGGCACCAGAGCCTGTGATTAAAGCTATGCTTTTAATATGTTCCTTTGGATTAACCACCCTTAAATACTTTAAAGATAGTTTCTCTTTAATAAAAGAGATTATCTCATTAAATGAAAAATCTACCTCTCCTTTAATAACAAAATCACTACTTATACTCTCTTTTAATCCTAACACATGATTAAAAATATATCTATTTAAATGGCTCTTATCAAAGTTTGTATGCATAGCAATTAAAGATTGCCTCTTTTGAATCATTCTCTCTATCAATTTTGATGGATATTTAGAAAAGTCTAAGCGATTTAATTTAGAAAATATTAAAGGATGATGTACAATAAACAACGTATCTTCTTGAGAATTTTCAATTAATTCTAAATCAACTTCAATTGATAATACTACACTCTTTACCTCTCTTTTAAAATCTCCAATAATTAAACCACTATTATCCCAACTCTCTTGCAATTCAAAAGGAGAAATTTGATCTAAAATATTATAGATATCTTCTATTTTCATTATACTTCCTATTTATTACCAATTAAAAAGTATACACCCTTAGGAGACCACTTTAATTTTGTCTTCCAATTTTTTAAAAAATTTGGTTTTCTAATCTTTCCTTCTATTACAAAAATCTTTTTAAAATCTTTTATTCTATCTTCTAAAGTAGCATGTTTAATTAATACAGGAACACTACTTGGAGGAGCTTTTAATATATTTTTTAGATTTTTAGAATTAGCAATATATACTATCATTAAAAAAGCTACTAATAGTCTCACTATCTCTCCTTAATTCTTTTTAATCTCTCTTCTTCTTGAGCCTTATATAAAAGAGCACACCCTTTAGCAAGCTCTCTAATTTTTAATATAAAATCTTGTCTTTGAGCTTGAGATATAGCTTTTCTTGCATCTAAAATATTAAAAGTATGAGAAGCAAGCATACATTGATCATAAGCTGGTAAAGGAAGCTTAGCTTCTAAACATCTATTACACTCATTTATTGCATCATCAAAATGCCTAAATAGCATCTTTACATCTGCCACCTCAAAATGATATTTACTAAATTCATACTCTCCCTCTTTATGAACCTGAGCATATGTTACAACCTCATCCTTCCTTCTATTCCACACAATATCAAAAACATTCTCTACCCCTTGCAAATACATAGCAAGACGCTCTGTTCCATAAGTAATCTCTACTGCTACTGGATCACAAGGAACTCCTCCTACTTGCTGAAAGTAGGTAAATTGAGTAATTTCCATTCCATCAAGCCAAACTTCCCATCCAAGTCCCCATGCTCCAAGTGTTGGAGACTCCCAATTATCTTCAACAAATCTAATATCATGCTCTTTTAAATTTAATCCCAAATATTCAAGAGACTTCAAATATAGATCTTGAATATTATTAGGGCTTGGTTTTATTAAAACTTGAAATTGATAATATGCTCCAAGACGATTTGGATTTTCTCCATATCTACCATCTGTTGGACGGCGACTTGGAGCAACATAAGCAGTTGCCCAAGGGGTAGAATCAAGAGATCTAAGAAGTGTTGCTGGATGAAAAGTTCCAGCTCCAGAAGGCATATCATAAGGTTGCAAAATAGTACATCCCTCTTTTTCCCAAAATTGTTGTAATTTTAATAACAACTCACTAAAAGTTAAAAAATTTTCACTCATTAAACTCCCTTACCAACTTAACTCAATCTATTTTATTCCCAATAATTTATCAATTTTTGCTTGATCAAAACCACAGATCCATTGAGACCCAATTAATACTACCGGAACACCTCTACATCCATGTCTTTGACAATCTTTAGCTGCTTTAGGATCTTTTGTAATATCTATCTCTTTAAATTTTATCTTATGCTTTCTAAAATGATTTTTAGCTCTTGTACACCAAATACAACTTGGAGATGTAAAAAGTATTACCCTTTTTTGACTCTTCTTTGACTCCATTATACCTCCTTATAAAATAATCTCTATCTCTTTTGAATCAAGTTCAACTTTTTTTGCTTTACTAATTCTATCTTCTTGAAGTTTTACCTTTAACTCATCATCATCTAAAGCCAAAATTTGAATAGCCATATAAGCAGCATTTACAGCTCCAGCCTTTCCAATTGCCACAGTTCCAACTGGCATTCCAGCAGGCATCATTACAGTACTAAGAAGTGCATCTTCTCCTCTCAATTCCCCACTTGCAAGAGGAACTCCAATTACTGGCTTTGTGGTAGAAGCTGCAACTGCTCCTGCTAAATGGGCAGCCATTCCTGCTGCTGCAATAAATACTTGAGCACCCTTTTTCTCTGCCTCTTTAATATAGTTTTTTGTTCTCTCTGGACTTCTATGGGCTGATGATATTATCATCTCAAAAGGAACTCCAAATTTTTTTAATGTCTCTGCACACTCTTTCATTACATCATAATCACTCTTACTTCCAATTATAATAGATACAAATCTCATCTATTCTCCTTTACTCTATATTGATACTCTTCCTTTTTTGCCTCTAATCCCTTTTTGATTTTAGACTCAACTATATTGCGTCTTAATATGGTATAGGGAGGAAATTTTGTAGGCAAAATTATATCATTTAAATTTCCACTATGGATACACTCAAACTCTTTATTACTTTTAGAGATAAGCTTTTTAACTTTTAGCCACCATTTATTATCTTTATAAAAGACCTCTCCATACTCATTATCAATTGGCTCTATCTTTGCCCCTATTGGAAGAACTATCTCTAAAATATCTCCTATACAAGTTTTATCTTTACATCTCCAACTCTCTCCATCTTCATTTACTAAAGCAGCTACCTGATGGGTTCCTTCTTGTATAGTAAATCCTAATGATTGAGTATCACTCTTTTCATATGGACGGTGAATTAAGTATCCATCACTAAATCCCCTATTTTGAGTAGTATTTAGCTCCTCTTGATACTTCTTAGCATCAAATTTGCCACTATAATAATCATCTATTGCCATTCTATAAGCTCTTGTTACCACTGCTACATAATATGGAGATTTTGTCCTACCCTCAATCTTTAGTGAATCTATTACTCCACTATCTAAAATTTGATCTATATATGAAGCTAAATTTAGATCTTTAGCATTCATAATATATGTGCCAACCTCACTCTCTTCTTCAAGCTTAAAAGTTGTACCTGTCTCTGGATTATGGGCATATATTTCATAAGGAAAACGGCAATCATTTGCACAGCTTCCTCTATTTGGGACTCTTCCACTTTGCAAAGATGAAATTAAACATCTTCCAGAATAAGCAAAACACATTGCCCCATGCACAAAAATCTCCAACTCAAGATCTGGAATAGCCTTTTTGATCTCTTCACAATCTCTTAAACTTATCTCTCTTGCTGCAATAATTCTTCTAACACCCATCTCATAATATACAGCAGCATCATAACTATTCATTACATTTGCTTGAGTTGATAGATGAATAGGGATATTTGGAGCAATCTCTCTTGCCATTTTAATTACCCCAGGCGAAGAGATAATAAATGCATCTGGACTTAAATCTCTCATCTTAGCAATATGGTTTTTATAAAGCTTTAATTGAGAATTAAAAGGAAAACCATTAATGGTTACATATACTTTTTTACCTAAAGAGTGAGCATAATCAATCCCCTCTTTAAAAGAGTCAAAATCAAACTCCTTTGAACTTCTAATTCTAAGAGAAAAGCTACTAACACCCCCATATACTGCATCTGCTCCATAATTAATGGCTATTTTTAACTTCTCTAAATTACCAGCAGGAGCCAATAACTCCACTTGTTTCATTATTGCCTCTTTCTTTAATTTTGGATAACATTTTACTATAATGGCGGTAAAAAAGGAACTCAAATGAGACTATTTATCTTTTTATTTATAACTATTTCTTTATACTCTAAAATTTCTGATTATAAAATAGAAAATTTTTGCATTAAAAATAAAAATAGTGAATATAAAATAATTAGAAGCTTTAAAAAAGATAATCAAAAATATTACTTAGCCATAGATACTACCTCTTTAAATAGTACTCTTCTAAAAAAAATAGCAAATCAAACAGAGTGCAAAAATTCAAGATTAAATTATCTATTAGATATTGCAACTGCTCCTCCATATCCAATAACAAATGATGGAATTACCCACTTTAAAAAAGGAACCTTTTTAACTATTGATCTTTGTCCCTCTTCAAAAAAGGGTTTTGAAAAGAGAATATTTGAATCATTAGAGAAAAAATTTAAAAATAATATTCCACTTACTATCTTTTTAACCAAAAGATGGGCAATAAAACATAAAAAAGAGTTTTTATATCTAAAAAATAATCCCTCCTTAAATATCTTATGGGGAAATCATACAGCCTA
>JAADEA010000006.1 GCA_013153675.1 Campylobacterota bacterium | reverse complement strand
ATTTTTCCTAAATCTAATATCAATATCTGGAATTGGAGGATATAAAATATTAGAGATATCTCTTCTCTTCTCTTGAGGCTCTTCATTATAAAAAGTATTTAGAAGAGAATGAAATTGCAAAGGCTGCTCAAGTTTTACTATTAGCAGCTGCTACTGAGTCAGAATTTGCTCAATATATTTTAGCAAGAGAGCTATTTAAGGGGGTTATTTTAATAAGAAATGTAGAAGAGGCATTTAGAAAAATTAGCCATTTAGCCGAAGAGAATTATCCTGAAGCTATTTGTGATTTGGCTCAATTTTATGAGTATGGAATAGTGGTAAAAAAAGATAAAAAGATGGCAGAGTTATTATATGAAGATGCAGCAGCAATGGGAATTAAGAGAGCTAAAGCTCATTTAGAAAAGTTAAGATCATCTAAACTTTTTAAGTTTTTTAAGAAGAGCTAAATAGCTCTTCAACTCCTCTAAAAGCTATATCTACCATATATTCAATCTCTTCTTCACTAATAATATAAGGTGGCATAAAATATATAGTATTTCCTAAAGGTCTAAGTAAAAGACCATTTTTTAACGCATATTGATATACCTTTAGTGTTGCTCTTTGCGATATATCAAATCCTTTTATATCAAAGGCTCCTATCATACCTTTTACTCTAATATTCTCTATATTTTTAAATTCTCTAAATCTCTTTAGGTTATCTTTTAAAATATTAGATTTTTTTATATTTTTATTTAAAATATTTTCTTCTTCAAAAATATCTAATACTTTAAGAGCAGCAGCTATTGATATAGGATTACCACTATAACTATGGGA
Source organism: Campylobacterota bacterium (assembly GCA_013153675.1). The sequence continues at coordinate 9,107 of JAADEA010000006.1, read as the reverse complement.
GTGTAAAAAATTTCTTTTTGGATTATAGTCACAATAGAATTGATCATATATCTCATCTGTTAATAAAACTACTGCAAGTGGTAGATATCCTCCAGTGATTCCTTTAGATAGAGTCATTATATCTGGTGATATGCCACTTTGTTCTATTGCAAACATTGTTCCACTTCTGCCAAATCCTGTCATAATCTCATCTGCTATTAAATGGATATTATATTTTTTAATAATATCTTTTGCCTCTTTTATATAGATAGGATGGTACATATGCATACCTCCTGCACCTTGAATTAAAGGCTCAATAATAAATGCAGAGATTTTATTTTTATATTTTTTTACAATATTTTCTAACTCTTCTAAAGCTAAAAAAGCAGCCTCTTTGGTACTATCTTTTGGTACAGGAGTTTGAATATTTTTTAATAGTAAAGGTGAATAGATATCCTTATATAATCCTAAATCACCAACACTTAATGCTCCAATTGTCTCTCCATGATAGCTATTGGTAAGGGATAAGAAAATATCTCTTGATTCTCCTCTATTTTTATGGTAGTGATAGCTCATTTTTAGGGCTATCTCAACAGCACTTGAGCCATTATCTGCAAAAAAGATCTTTTTTAATCCTTTTGGAACAATTTTAACTAACCTTTGAGAAAGCTTAATTGCATTCTCATGAGTAAAGCCAGCAAAAATTACATGCTCTAATTTGTCAACCTGCTTTTTTATAGCTTCGTTAATTTTTGGATTAGAGTGTCCAAATAGGTTTACCCACCAGCTACTAATAGCATCTAAATATCTATTTCCATCATAATCGTATAGATATATTCCTTTACCATATTTAATAGGAATTAATGGCAAAAATTGGTGATCTTTCATTTGAGTGCATGGATGCCAAATATATTTTAGGTCTAAGTTTTTCCAATAATCGTTGCCAAATTCCCTCTCCATCGCTATCCTTTTTAAAATTTTTGAGAATTTTAACCTCTTTTGACATAAATGACAACTGATTTTAATATTAATTAGAATAAAATTATTTACCTATTTGGAAAGATAAACTAAAAAAAATATTAAGGTTTGTTTAATGATTTCATGGATGCAAAAACATAACAAATATTTTGTAATTACTATGTGGATAGCAGGTATTGCATTAGTTGGTGCCTATGGAGTAGGCTGGGGTAGTTTTAAGTATGGTTCAAGAGCAAATAATGTTGGCGAGGTTGGAGATATAAAAATTTCTATTGGTAAATATCAATATGTAAAAGAGATGCTATATGAGCAAGAAGCACGAAAGTATGGGTCTAAATTTGATAATGAGCTTGCTAAGAAGCTAAAATTGTCTCAAAGAGCTTTTGATCTTTTGGCATATGATGCTTTGTTGTTAAATTTAGCAAAAGAGTATGGAATTATTGCTACTGATGAGGAGGTGGCAGAATATATTGCCAAAAGTCCTTTGTTTCAAAATAAGGGTGTTTTTGATGAGAAGATCTACCAAAATTTCTTAAAACAAAGAGGTCTAAAAGCTGAAACTTATGAAGGGTTAGTGAGAGATCAAATTATTATTGATAAATTAATGAAGCTAATAAATAAAAAATCTCTTCCTTTTGAAAGAGAGGTCATTGCTTCTGCTTTAAGTATTAAAGATAAGATAAAATATAGCGTAATTGGGCTAAATGATATTAATGTTTCTGTTAAAGAAGATGAGATAAAAAATTATTGGCAGAAACATAAAAATAATTATATGACTCAAAAAATGGCAGTATTGGAAGTGTTGGAAACAAAAGTAGATGATATTAATACTACTGAGAAAGAGTTGAAAGATTTTTATGAAAAAAATAGTTTTAATTATATAAATTCAAAAGGAGAAATATTAAAATTTAATGAAGCAAAAGATAAGGTTTTAAAAGATTTAAAAATAAAAAAAGGTAAAAAAAGAGCACTTTTGGATTATATTGCATTAAAGAAAGGTAAAAAAAGTGGCAAAAAAAGAGAAATTGTATTAGGAAGCCAAGAGCTTCCAAAAGAGGCTTGGGATAAAATAAAAGCCCTTAAAATGGGACAGGTTTCAAAACCAATAGTTGTAGGTGATAAATATTTGACAATTAAATTGTTAAATTATAAAGAGCCTCAAATTATGGATTATAAAGATGCAAAAGAGTTGGCAAAAAAAGAGCTAATAAAAGTCAAAAAAGAGGAGCTATTAGCAAAAGAAGTTGAAAGTTTAATTAAAGATCCAACTAAATTAAAATTTGAAACTAAAGATTATATCTCATTAGGTAAAGTTGAAACTTTAAATGGATTAAGTATGCCAGAAAGTATAAAATTTTTGTCTAATTTATTTGTTATTAATAAAAGTGTAGATAAGATTAGAGTTGACAACAAAGTTGTCGTCTTTAAAATAGTTGATCAAAAAATGAGCAAGCCTTCAAAGGAGACGCTAAAATCTTTGGCTAAAGATAGCGATTTGTTAAAGATGAGTCTCTTTAAAGGGGAGCTTATTAACACCCTAATGAAAAAATATAAGATAGTTCGCTATTAAAAGGATTATGAGTGAATAAGACAATCTTGGCAATTGATATTGGATCAACGAAAATTGCAGCTGTAATAGCTGAGATCGATGAATATAATGATGTTAAACTTATTGGTCATGGTATTACAAAATCCCAAGGGGTTAAAAAGGGTATTATTACCAATATAGATTTAGCCTCAAAGGCAATTAGAAAAGCTGTAACTGATGCAAGAAGAATTGCAGGAAGTAATATAAGTTTAGCAGTTGTATCCATATCAAATGCATATGCCAAGAGTGTAAAATCAACTGGAATAGTTAATATTCCTCATAAAGATATAACTCTAAAAGAGATTAATAGAGTTATGGAGACTGCCTTATATAATGCAAATATACCTAATGATTATGAGGTAATTCATGTATTGCCTTATAATTTTAAGGTAGATGAGCAAAATGGTATTGAAGATCCATATGGTATGAATGCAAGTAGAATGGAGGTAGATACCAATATTATTATTACTCAAAAGTCAAATTTAAGTAATTTAAAAAAGGCAGTTAAATCTGCGGGGTTAGAGATAGATTCAATTGTATTAAATAGTTATGCCTCTGCTATTGCTACTATGAGCGAAGATGAAAAAGAGCTTGGAGTAGTAGTAATAGATATGGGAGGTCAAACAAGTAATTTAGCAATCCATCTTGGAAATGCTATTAGATATAATGACTATTTACCAGTAGGTTCTAATAATATTACAAATGATCTATCAATGACTCTTCATACTCCTATTAATTTTGCCGAAGAGGTAAAATTAAAATATGGAGATTTAGCTGAAGTTGATAGTGATGAAAAGATAGAGCTTCCAATTATTGGAGATGAAGAGAATAAAAATGAGATACCTCTTAGTGTAATTCATGATGTAATTGAAGCAAGGGTAGAAGAGTCATTAATGATTTTGGCAAAGTCGGTAGAAAAGAGTGGCTTAAGAGATAAGATAGGTACAGGTGTTATTTTAACTGGAGGTATGACTAAATTAAAGCATATGAGAGAGTATGCTCAAACAATTTTTCCAGGGTTGACAGTTAGAATAGGGGTGCCAAAGGCTATTAATGGAATGTTTAAAGAGTTAAGAGATCCAATTTTTTCAACTGTTGTGGGTCTTTTACTCTATAAAGCTGGAGGTCATACTCAATATGAGATAAATTTAAATAGAGATCTATTACACAATAAGGAGGGAGAAGAGTCTATTGGATTGCTTGATATAAGATTAGAGGATAGATTTGTTCCATCTGATAATAAAGAGGATGTAAAAGAGAGTATAAAAGGTGAGCAAAAAAGTGAACGCAAGCCTGCTCTACCTGGTATTGGAGATTTGGATATAGGAGAGTATATAAACCCAGGGAATAGAAACTTTTTAGAAAAGATAACCAACTGGTTTAAACAGCTATTTTAATTTGAGAGAAGGAGAGGAGTTATGAAGGATAATAGTACTATGGATGATTTTGAGTTTGAGGTAAAACCGGTAGGGAAAAGTAGTAGAGGATTTACTGTTCCTGAAGAGGGTGCTGTAATTAAAGCCATCGGAATTGGAGGTGGTGGCGGTAATATGATCAATCATATGATTGAAAAGGGTGTAAGTGGAATTGATCTAATTGTAGCAAATACAGATGCACAAGCTCTTGCTACCTCTTTGGCACCAATTAAACTTCAAATTGGAGTAAATGTTACTCGTGGTAGAGGATGTGGAATGGTGCCAGAGAAGGGTAGAGAGGCTGCATTAGAGAGTTTTGATGAGATAAAAGAGGCACTATCTGGTGCAGATATGGTATTTATCTCTGCTGGTCTTGGAGGAGGAACAGGAACTGGTGCTGCTCCTATTGTGGCTCAAGCTGCAAAGGAAGCAGGAGCTTTAACTGTATCTGTTGTTACTACTCCATTTAAATTTGAGGGAAGAAAAAGATCAAGATTGGCTCAAGAGGGATTAGAAGAGCTAAAGAGGGAGAGTGATTCAATTATTGTAATTCCAAATGAGAAGTTATTATCTTTGGTAGAGAAGAATTTGGGAATTAAAGAGAGTTTTAAATTGGTAGATGATATTTTATGTCAAGCTGTAACAGGAATTTCAAATGTAATCATATCTCATGGTCCAAGTGATATTAACCTTGACTTTGCAGATGTAAAAACTGTAATGAGCCACAAAGGGTTGGCACTTATGGGAGTTGGTAGATCAACTGGACAAAGTGCTGCATATGAAGCAGCAAAAAGTGCTATTGAATCTCCTTTACTTGATAATATCTCAATTAATGGAGCAAGAGGAGTATTGGTACATTTCCATATCCATCCTGATTATCCATTAACTCAAATTGCTGAGGCAATGGAAATTATTGAGGAGTATGCAGATCCAGATGCTACTGTAATTTTTGGAACTACAACAGATGAGAATTTAGCAGATGATGAAGTAGGTATTACAATTATTGCTACTGGATTTGAAGATCCTCAAGATTATGAAAAAGATAAAGAGCCTAAAAATCTTCAAGAGGATAAAAAGAGTGGAGTAGTAGCTGCTAATAATAAAGTAGCTCCAACAGCTGCTGCAAGAAATAAAAAGAGAGTAGTAGGAGGAAAATATGACTATACAAATGAAGATATTTTAGATGTTCCTCCTATTTTAAGGAAGCAATGGGATTAATTTTCCCTCCTCTCCTTTAGGGCTTTGCCCAAGGATTTTAATAAAAATTTATCTTCTTTTTTAGATATAATCTCCTAAAAATTTTATTAGATAGGTTGTAATGGTATTAGCTTTAATTGGAGTTTTAATTGGAGTTCTCTCTGGTTTTTTTGGAATAGGGGGAGGTACTATTTTAGTTCCTATTTTACTCTATTTGGGGTTTAGTTTTAAAGAGGCAACAGGAATATCTATTACACAGATGTTATTTAGCTCTTTATATGGTTCTTTTTTAAATATTAAAAATGGTTCTTTAAAAGTGAGTGACTCTTTATATGTGGGAGTTGGAGCTATTTTTGGGGGATTTTTAAGTGGTTTTATCTCTATTTATATTCCAGAAATTATATTGAAGGTTATCTTTATTCTATTTTTGCTATTTGCTATCTATAAGATCTACTTTCTAAAAATATCTACTCTTAATGAACACAAAAGAGAGCTAAATCCAATTATTTTATTATTGATAGGTTTTTTTGTTGGACTTTTATCTATTAGTATAGGAGTGGGGGGAGCTGTGGTAGTAGTCCCTTTATTAGCTGGGGTTTTAAGATATCCTATTAAAGAGGCAGTAAGTGGAGGTCTATTTTTTGTAGTATTTTCATCTTTGTCTGGTTTTATTGCAAGAGCTATTAATGGAACAATAGATTTTAAGGATGCTTTAATTATCTCTATTGGATCTTTAATTGGAGTTAAGATAGGTATTTTCTTAAAAGAAAAAATTAAGAGTCGTCACCATAAAAATTTAATTGTTATTATGTATATAGTTATTTTGATTTTAATGATAAAAAAGAGCTTTTTTTAGAGGAGATGGTATATGAGTTATAATTGGATAGAGGTATTTGGAGCAAGAGAAAATAATTTAAAAAATATAGATTTAAAGATACCTAAAAATAAGATGAGTGTAATTACTGGAATTAGTGGAAGTGGTAAATCTACTCTTGCTTTTGCTACTCTTTATGCAGAAGGACAAAGAAGATATATTGAATCTCTATCAAGTTATGCACGCCAATTTTTAGGTAGAGTAGGAAAGCCAGAGGTTGATAAGATTGAAGGATTAATACCTGCTATTGCTATTGATCAAAAGACCACATCAAAAAATCCTCGCTCTACAGTAGGAACTATTACAGAAATTTATGATTACTTAAGATTGCTTTTTGCAAGAGTTGGTAAACAATATTGTCATATTTGTAAAAAGCCTATTTCAAGTATGAGTGCAAGTGATATTATTACTGAGGTTATGAGGTTGCCTAAAGAGTCAAAACTTATTATTTTAGCCCCTCTTGTAAAAGAGAAAAAGGGTACATTTGCTGACTTAATAGAGTCTCTTAGAAATAAGGGATATATTAGAGCTATGATTGATGGAGTGATGGTTAGGTTAGATGATGAGATAGAGTTATCAAAAACAAAAAAACATACTATTAAAGTTGTTATTGATAGGGTAGTTTTAAGAGAAGAGAATAAAGATAGAATTGCTTCTGATGTAGAAAAGGCATTAGGAGAGAGTTTTGGAGAGGTAGAGGTAGAAGTTATAAATTATGAGGAGGTTGGGTTAGAGAGAAAACACTATCACTACTCAGAGCATTTAGCATGTTTTGATTGTAAAGTTAGTTTTGAACCTCTTGAGCCTGTATCTTTCTCTTTTAACTCTCCAAAAGGGGCTTGTCCTAAATGTGACGGATTAGGAATTAGGTATGCACTTGATCTAAAGAAGATTATTGATCAAGAGTTATCTATTAAAGATGGCGCTATAAAGATATTATATGGTTTTAATAGAAGTTATTATTATCAGTTTTTAGAGGCTTTTGCAATTCAAAATGGTATTGATATTAATATTCCATATAAAGATTTGCCAGAACATCAAAAAAAGGCTATTTTATATGGAAATAATATGGAGATTGAATTTACCTGGAAGAGGCATAAATTAAAAAGAAAGTGGCCAGGTGTTATTCAGGTAGCTCATGATATGTTTAAAGATGAAAAAGATTTAACATCTTATATGGTAGAGAAAGTTTGTGATGAATGTAAGGGGTATAGATTAAGACCTCGCTCCCTATCTGTAAAAGTAGGGGATAAAACAATAGCAGATATTATAGATATGCCAATAGAAGATGCCTATAAATATTTTATTGATGAGAAAAATTTTGAGCATTTAACTCCTCAACAAAAAATTATTGCAACTCCAATTTTAAAAGAGATTAGAGAAAGACTCTTTTTCTTATATGATGTAGGGCTTGGATATCTAACTTTAGGTAGAGATGCAAGGACAATTAGTGGTGGAGAGGCTCAAAGAATTAGAATAGCAAGTCAAATTGGGAGTGGATTAACAGGGGTAATGTATGTATTAGATGAACCAAGTATTGGTTTGCATGAGAGAGATACAATGAAGTTAATTAGAACTTTGCACTCTTTGAGGGATAAGGGAAATACTATTATTGTAGTAGAACATGATAAAGAGACTATTAAAGCAGCAGATTATATTGTAGATATTGGACCTGGAGCTGGAATATATGGAGGAGAGGTTGTATTTAGTGGGGATATAGATAAATTAAAAGAGAGTAATAGTTTAACTTCTCAATATCTATTTGGAAAGAGAAAGATTTCATATCCTCATACAAATAGAAAAAGAGATAAATGGCTTACATTAAAAAATGTCAATATTAATAATATAAAAGATTTAGATGTATCTATTCCTTTGGGAAATTTTGTATGTGTAACTGGAGTTAGTGGAAGTGGGAAGAGCTCTTTAATATTGCAAACTCTCTTGCCAGTTGCAAAAGAGGTTTTAAATAGAGCTAAGAAGATAAATAGAGTAGAGGGAGTAGAGATAGAGGGATTAGAGCATTTAGATAAGGTAATATATCTTGATCAAAGCCCAATTGGAAGAACTCCACGCTCAAATCCAGCCACCTATACTGGCGTAATGGATGAGATTAGAAAGCTTTTTGCCCAAACAAAAGAGGCTCAACTTAGAGGATATAAAGTAGGAAGATTTAGTTTTAATGTAAAAGGAGGTAGGTGTGAGAAGTGTCAAGGAGAAGGAGAAATTAAGATAGAGATGCACTTTTTGCCAGATATTACAGTAACTTGTGATGCATGTAAAGGACAAAGATATAATGAGCAGACTTTAGAGATTAAATATAAAGGGAAAAATATTGCTGAAGTATTAGCAATGAGTGTAGATGAGGCAATGGAGTTTTTTAAAGCTATTCCTTCAATTGCCTCTAAATTAAAGACTCTCCAAGATGTGGGTCTTGGATATATTACTCTTGGACAAAATGCTACTACTTTAAGTGGTGGGGAGGCTCAAAGAATTAAGCTTGCAAAAGAGCTTAGTAGAAGAGATACAGGAAAGACTCTATATATTCTTGATGAGCCAACTACAGGACTGCACTTTGCAGATGTGGATAGATTAACAGGTGTATTGCATCACTTAGTTGAGCTTGGCAATAGTGTAATTGTAATAGAGCATAATTTAGATATGATTAAAAATGCAGATTATATTATAGATATGGGACCAGAGGGTGGAATTAAAGGCGGAAAGGTTATAGCAGTTGGAACGCCACAAGAGGTGGCAAGGAATTATAAAAAGAGTGGTTCTTATACGGGAGAGTATTTAGCAAAAGAGTTTTTAGAAGATAAAATTGATTTTTAAAATTTTAATAATAGGAGAAGAGAATGAAAAGAGGAGTTTTATTAACTATTTTAACAGTTGCTCTATTTAGCAAGGAAAATATAGAGGCAAAGAGTAAAGAGGATATTGCTTCTTTTAACTTAAAAAATTTAGATTCTAAATTTCTAGTGTGTAAAATAGGAGCAAATCAATCTCCAGTTGATCTTAATAGATTTATAAAAGCAGAGCTTCCTAAGCCAAAAGTTATATATAGCTCTCATGTAAC
>JAADEA010000106.1 GCA_013153675.1 Campylobacterota bacterium | reverse complement strand
CCATTTTGTTACCTCAACTATCTATCTAAAGAATATTATATATACACTCTTTTTGAAAATTTTAATCCTTAAGAGTATAAAATAAATTTCTCTTATGTTACAATCTATAAAAAGGAACTTTTAATGGATAATAATGAAGAAAAAATTGCATATCATGTAAAAGAGATACTTTCTTTACTTGGAGAAGATCCAAATAGAGAAGGATTAATAAAGACTCCAATGAGAGTAGCAAAAGCTCTTAAATTTCTTACCCAAGGATATTATCAAGATCCAAAAGAGATATTAAATCAAGCTCTTTTTACAAGCAGTAATGATGAAATGGTTTTGGTAAGAGATATTGAATTTTACTCTATGTGTGAACACCATATGCTTCCAATTATAGGTAGAGTTCATGTAGCCTATATTCCAGATGGTAAAGTAGTAGGACTTAGTAAAATTCCTCGAATTGTAAATATATATGCAAGAAGATTACAAATTCAAGAGCAATTTACAGAACAAATTGCAAATGCAATAGATGAAACAATAAAACCAAAAGGTGTAGGAGTTGTAGTACATGCAAGACATATGTGTATGGAGATGAGAGGAGTAGAAAAGATAAATTCTACTACAATTACATCTGCCCTAAGAGGTCTATTTAAAAAAGATCAAAGAACAAGAAATGAATTTTATGATCTAATTAATGCTCATGCTCCATCAAACTTCTAATCTTAATATGTGTATAAAAGTAACACAATAGCCTCATTATATGGGAATATATCCCATTTTATGGCTATTTTTTGACAAAAATGTCTTCTTTGTGTAATATTTTTTAATAGAATTTCCATTTTATGGTATATTTAGTGTAATAAAGATGTGAAAGATCTATAAACTCTTTTTGGGCTAAAGGAAGCAAAGGAGCATTTATGTCTATTCGGTATAACACAAAAGATATGATAGAAGAAGCAATAATTAATGGCTGTAAAACTATGAAAGATTTTGCTAGATATGCAAAAGCTATAAAACAAGCTGCTAACCACTCCAAACAATTTAAAAAATATTTAGAAAGCCTCGAACTTTTAGAAGAAAATCAAAAAAGTAAAGAGAATAAATAACTTATTGGATGGATATAACTTAGGTGGTGCGGATGAGAGGAGTCGAACCTCCACGCCTTGCGGCACCAGATCCTAAGTCTGGCGTGTCTGCCAATTCCACCACATCCGCAAAATAGAAGAGAATGGTACACCCGTCAGGATTCGAACCTGAGACCCACGGCTTAGAAGGCCGTTGCTCTATCCAGCTGAGCTACGGGTGCATCTGAGTGACTCTTCTCTGCCTCACCAGCTTGTGGTGCGCCAGAGAGGAGTCGAACCCCTAACCCTCAGATCCGAAGTCTGATGCTCTATCCAGTTGAGCTACTGGCGCTTATGGGGTGGGTAATGGGACTCGAACCCACGACCCCCAGAGCCACAATCTGGTGCTCTAACCAACTGAGCTATACCCACCACTACATGGTCGGAGCGAAAGGACTCGAACCTTCGACCCCCTGGTCCCAAACCAGGTGCGCTACCAGACTGCGCCACGCTCCGTTTCACTCAAAATGGAGTGCAATTATAATCAAAATTCCTCTTAATGTCAAGCAAAATGAAAAAATATTTAAAAAATAAAATTTAACTCTATTGAAGCTATAATTTTACAAACAATCAAAAAAGAGGACTTTGTGAATATCTCTTTATCAATAGCAGGAATATATATATTTATTCTTTTAGGATTTTTAGCAAAAAAAATAGCAAAAGATAAGATTGATTCAAAAACTTTAGTCTTTATCTCTTTATATCTATTGCAACCATTTCTAACTTTTTGGGGAATTGCTATTAGAGATGTAAATTTTTTAGCTTTTAGAGCATCTTTACACTTTTTTACAATCTCTATGCTCTTTTTAATAATTACAATTATAGTAGGAATAGTTCTTTTTAAAGATAAAAAAGATAGATCTATATTAAGTGTAGGTGTAATTGTAGGAAATACTGGTAATTTAGGAATACCTTTAGCTATTGCTCTATTTGGTGAATCATCTATTTTATATACAAGTATAATAAATCTAACAAATGTATTTATTGTCTTTACCATAGGAGTATATCTATATTCACGAGGAACATTTTCAATAAAAGAGTCTATATTTAATATATTTAAATTGCCAGCAATTTGGGTGGGAATCTTTTCTATCTATTTTAGTCTAAAAAAGTTCTATTTTCCACAAGAACTTCTTTTACCTCTTACAATGGGAGCATATGGGGCTATTGTTCTACAATTAATTATTTTTGGAGCATATTTAGCTCAAGTTAGTATTAAAGAGATTGATTTAAAGCTTCTTGGAGTTTTGAGTTTTTTAAAATTCGTTGTTATTCCAGTTGGAGTTGTTATATATTTATCTTTTTTTAAACTTCCTCCACTCCTTCATGATGTAATTTTATTAGAGACAATCGTTCCTATGGCGGTCATGAATGTAAACCTATCTGCTCTTTACAACTGTTATCCACAAAAAGTAGCTTTTTTAACATTTGCAACATCTATTATCTTTTTAATATATTTAGGTCTTCTTGCCAAATATCTCTTTATTTTAGTATAATTTTTTATGGTCTTAACAAACTGTATTATCCATTTAGAACTTCCTTTTGTCTCTTCTTTAAAAGGAAGAAGAGCTTTTATAAATAAAATTAAAGATAAAATGAAAAATCTAAATTTATCCATCTTAGATATTAGCTCTTCTTATTCAAAAGAGATAGATTTAGCAATTGTTTTTTTAAGCTCAAATTCAAAAGCAAGTGCCAAATATCGGCAAAAGATTGAAGAGTTAATATATAAAATTGTTCCTCAAGCTATTATAGAGTTTGATTGTGAAGAGATTTAAAATTAAAGGCGTCAAAGACGCCTTTTAGAGAACCTATTTTACTGGTCTTTCTAAAATAAAAATATCTTTTTTCACTTTATAAGTATAAGGCAAATGAGCATTTTTCCAACCATTTACAGTTCTATACCCCTCTTTATCCTTATCACCTTCAAAACCATCAACAATTGTATATACATTTTTATATCCAGCTTTATCTAAAACTTTTGCTGCTTTTGCACTTCTATGTCCTGATCTACACATTACAATAATTTTACTATCTTTATTTAAACCATTAGCTTTTAATGCCTCTTCTACTTGTTGAACAAATTTTTTATTTTTTACAGAAGCAAATTTTACTTTACCCTTTTTCTCTTTGAATTTAGAATAATCTACATATACTAAAGGAACATTTTTATCTACCTCTTTTGGATATCCTACAAAATATAACTCTTCAGGAGTTCTAACATCTACAAACAAAATCTTATCTCCCTCTTTTTGAAGCATATCATAAGCCTCTTTTGCAGTTAAATATAACCCTTGTGGAGTTTGCTTTTTCTTTTGCTTTGGAGTATCAGCACCAAATAGATTTAAACTTAAAGCTACAACTAGCCCAAAAGCACCAAGTAATTTCAAAAATTCTCTTCTCATTTAATCTCCTTAATTAAATTTTAGGTTTTAATAGACCATTAAAAATTATATTAAAATTTCTTTCTAAATGTCAACAATTTTAAAGAAAAAAATTTAATTTTCAAAATTATTGAAAATAAAAATAAATTATATTTATCTTTGAAAATTTTTTATTATCTCCATCATTTGGTCTAAATTCAAATCGCAATGAGCCTTTAAATACCACATTTTTGCCTCTTTAGAATTTAAAATCTTACTTAAAACTAAAGCTGCTTTTTTATGTCCCCTGATAGCTGCATTTTTTAAAAGTTCTATTGCTTTTTTTATATCTTTTTTTAAATAATTTCCTTTTAAATATAAGAGTGCTAAATTATATGAAGCATTTGAGATATTTAGATCTATTGCCTTTTTATAGTAAAAAATAGATCTATTTATATCTTTTTTTACTCCATATCCTCTCTCATAAATTACTCCTAAATTATATATTGCAGGAGCAAAACCACCTTTTGCAGCCTTTAAATACCAATTGAGAGCCTTTGTTAAATTTTTATCAATTCCCTCCCCTTTAGAATACATTACTCCTAAATCATACTGAGCTCTTGGAATACCTTTTTTAGCAGCCTTTATATACCATTTAACTGCCTTTGCTTTATCCATTAAATTAATTGGACCCATATCATATATTATTCCTATTGCCATTTGTGCCCTACCATCACCCTCTTTTGCATAAGGCAATAGAATTTTAAAAGCCTCTTGATATCTTTTTTGATTAAATAGCTCTAACCCCTCTTGTAGGGAAGAGCCATTTAAAATACCAAATAGTAATAGATTAAATACAACCCATCTCATCATCACTCTCTGCTTCTTTAGGTGTAGCAGGCTTAGTTGATGTAGTATTCTTATCATTTAAATTTTTATTATCTTTTGATAGATTGTTTTGAGAATTTTCACAACCTTTTAACAATAAGGCTTCATACTCTTTTAAAATCTGCTTATTAGATGGATCTACCATTAAAGCTTTGATTAAAAACTTTTTAGCCTCTTTAATATTTTTACTCTCTTTTGCCATCTTTATATATTTTTCTACAATCTTTTTTTTAGGTTCAAATATCTCCTCTTTTGCCCAAAGGGTATATCCACTTAATCCAATTCCACCTAAAATAATTAAAAGACCTCCAGTAATTGCAACTTTTGAAAATCTACTCATCACTTTTTCCTTTTGATAATTTTTGTAATAACATTAAAAATAGAATAATTCCTATCTCTAAAGCTAAAGTCAAAAGATATGATAAATATTCATTTAATCCAAAAAGATCTTTAAATCTTAAAACTCCCATATTAGTAGAGTTTACAAAATCTTTTATATATCCATATAGAATAAAATATAAAAACATTCCAGCCACCAATCCTATAATAAATATAAAAGCATCACTCTTTCCAGTTCCTACACCTGCAATAGCAGTTCCCGGGCAATATCCAGACATTACCATACCAATTCCAAAGAGAGCGCCTCCTATTAAATATGGAATTACATAAGTCTTTGGAGAAAAAAGAGCATTAATATCAAGTAGCCCTAATGCATAAAAGATAATAAACCAACTTGTAGTAGTAATAATAGCAACCCCCATTATCTTTGGAACTGCTAAATTTTTAAAATAGAATGTCTCAGCGATATAAGAACTTCTTGCAAAACCGCTTCTTTCTAAAATAAATCCAAAAATAAAACCAAAGAAGAGAGCTAAAATTAAATTTGTCTCTTTACTTATATATCCATTTGGAAAAAGAGGAAAAAGAATATCCATTATCTATCTCCTTCATCTACCCATGCTCTTTTAAAAAGAGGAGCAAAAATTAAAGCAGCTCCAAAAGCACCTAACATAAATATCCAAGCACCTACTGAAAAGGTAGCCATACCATCAAATCCTTGTCCACTTGTACAACCTCTTGTAATTCTTGTTGCAAATGCAATAATTGCTCCACCTAAAAACGCCCAAAAAAATCTCTTTAAGATAGAATAACTTTTTGCTCTATCTGGTTTAAAAGATAATCTCTTTGCTAAAAGTGCACTAATAAATCCTCCTATAAAAATACCCAATGTTTCAAATACAGTCCAATTTATTAATGGATTTTTACCACCTCTAAAATATGAAGCAATATATTCATTATTGAGCCAATTTTTATCTATTAAAACAGCTCCCTCAGCAGCAGCTCTTGAAATTGTTCCGCTTGCACCAAACCCTTGCCCTGCTACAATAAAGGTTAAAAATAGTGCCGTTCCAAGTACAACACCTCCTACATAGGGATTCCAATACCCTTTTTTATCCTCCATAAGCCACTCCTAAAGTTAAAAATAATTTTAAATAACATTAAATTATAAGATACTTTTATTAAAAAGAATTTAAATAGATAACTCTTCCTCTCTATTTTTAAAATAAAACAATTAAGAAAGCTATAAGAAGAATAAGAGCCAAATTGGCTCTTATTAATTAGGCATCTGGAGTTGCATAAACACCACCTGGAGGCAACATTGGAGTTTTATCTCTTATTTTATCTTGTGCATTAATCACTTCAACTGAACCTCTTGGTTTAATTATTCCTATATCTTTCCCTGGAATTCTAACACCTGAAACACTTCCTCCTCCATTGCTACTACTGCTATTATTAGTGCTGCTACTATTAGAAGTAGAAGTTCCTCCACTTCCACTACCACTTCCTCCTCCTGCTGGAGTTGGTTGTGGAGCACAACCCCCTATTAAAAATGCCGCCAATACTAATATCCATATCTTTTTTCCCATCTTGCTCCCCTCCTTTCTTTTTTTAATTATAACTTAATTTTTATAACTAATCAAATACTCTTTCAAAAATTTTATCTACATTTTTAGTATAGTAATCATAATTAAATGCTTCTCTAATCTCTTCTTCACTTAATTTTTCTCTTAACTCTTTATCTTTTAATAGATATTCTAAGAATAGACTTTCTCCCTTTTCGTTAATAGGACTCTTTCCATTTTGTAAAGCTTCCCAAACTTTCATCGCATTTCTTTGAACAATCTTATAAGCATCCTCTCTTTTGACTCCAGCTTTTGGTAACTCAAGCAAAATTCTTTGACTAAAGACCAAGCCTCCAGTTAGATTTAGATTTTTCATCATATTTTCTGGCATTACTGTTAAATTAGAAATTAAATTATTAAATCTATGTAACATAAAATCTGTAGTAACAAAACTATCTGGAAGCCAAAATCTCTCTGTAGAGCTATGACTAATATCTCTCTCATGCCATAAAGCTACATTCTCCATTGCTGGAATTACATAGGCTCTAATTATTCTTGCCAATCCTGTTAGATTTTCAGAAAGGATTGGATTTCTTTTATGAGGCATAGCAGAGCTTCCCTTTTGCCCCTTAGCAAAATACTCTTCTGCTTCATAAACCTCTGTTCTTTGCCAATGCCTAATTTGAACTGCAAACTTTTCAATGCTTGATGCAAGAAGAGCAAGTGTAGAGGCAAGACGAGCATACCTATCTCTTTGTATTATTTGATTACTTACTGGAGCTGGTTTAAGTCCTAACTCTTTACAAGTTAACTCCTCTAACTCAATTGGAGCATGAGCAAAATTCCCCATAGCTCCACTAATTTTACCAACTGAAATAATTTCTAATGTCTCTTCTAAATTTTTTAGATGTCTTTTTAATTCATCATACCATATAGCTAAAGCAAGACCAAAAGTTATTGGCTCTCCATGAATTCCATGGCTTCTTCCAACCATTAATGTATATTTATGCTCAAATGCCCTTTTTTTTACAGACTCCATTACCATCTTTACATCATCAATTACTATTTTTAATGAATCTCTCATTAAAAGAGCCATTGCAGTATCTATTACATCTGAACTTGTAAGTCCATAATGGAACCATCTACTCTCTTCCCCTAAACTTTCAGCCACAGAAGTAGTAAAAGCTATTACATCATGTTTTGTCTCTTTTTCAATCTCTTCTATTCTTTTAACATCAAATTTAGCATTTTTAATAATCTTTTGTGCATCTTCATCAGGAATTAGACCCAGTTTATTCCAAGCTTTAACTACTGCTTTTTCTACCTCAAGCCACGCTTGATATCTTGCTTCTTGAGTCCAAAACTTTTTCATCTCCTCTCTTGCATATCTATCAACCATATTAACCTTTCTTATAAAATTTGATATTATTCTACATAAATTAGATTTAAGGATAAAAGGTGCCTTTTATTTTAGACTCCTTTATAGTTGAAAAAGAGACTCCCATATTTTTAGCCCTTATGAAAAAGTATAATTTATCTCAAAGGGAAGCACAAAGATTAATCGATAAAGGAAGAGTCTTTAATAATTCAAAAATAGTTTCTAATAAAGGAGAAGTAGTAAAAGGCAAAATAAAAACAGTTATATTTCAACCATACTCAAGAGGAGTAAAGCCCATATATAAAGAAAAGAATTTTATCCTTTTTGATAAACCCTCTGGTATCCTTATTCATCCTAAAAAGATGACTACTCCCTACTCTCTTTTAGATGAAATTAGAACTTTTGGCGGAGATAGAGCAAATGCTACTCATAGATTAGATAAAGAAACATCAGGTCTTTTAATAGCCTCTACTACAAAAGAGAGTGAAAAATTTTTTAAAAATGCTTTTGAATCAAAAAAGATCAAAAAAAGATATTTAGCTTGGGTAGATGGAAAAACACCTCCCGTCTTTACCGTTAATGAACCTATCTCTTTAAGAAAGGAGTACAATATTACTAAACATAAAGTAGCTATTAACAAAGAAGGCAAAAGTGCTATTACCCATTTTAAAAGAATTTTTTATGATAACTATTTAGACAGTTCTCTTTTAGAAATCACTCCTCTTACTGGAAGAACTCATCAAATTAGAATCCATCTGTTTCACATGAAACATCCTATTATTGGAGATCCGCTTTATAAAACATCTTTTGAAATAGCTACAAAATATTTAGAAGATAGATTATCATTAGAAGAGAGAGTCATAAAAAGTGGCGCTCCTCGTCTACTTTTGCATGCTTACTATTTGGAGTTTAACTATCAAGGTTATCTATATAAATTATATTCACCAACTAACTTTTTTGAAGCAAGAAAATTGATTTTTAAAGATAGAGAAAAAAAGATAGATCTAGGAGTTAATCCTTCTCATCATCTCTAAAAGCTACATATATAAAACCACCAACTCCAATTAAAATGGTCAATCCAACTATAATATATAAACCTAAATCTAAAGCAGTCATATTTAACCTTTATTTAATTCTTTTTCTCTCAATTGTCCACATGCAGCACTAATATCAATACCTTTTGACTCTCTAATAGTACAAAGTACTCCTTTTGACAGAAGATACTCTTGAAAGTTTCTCATCCTCTCATAAGATGGTCTCTCAAAACTACTCCCCTCATAAGGATTAAAATAGATCAAGTTTACTTTTGCTCTTATACCATTTAACAACTTTACAAGCTTTTTAGCTGAAGCAATATCATCATTTAGATCTTTAATCATTAAATACTCAAACATAACTTTCTTTCTCCAATTTACAGGAAATTGCTTTACAGCTTCTATAATAGAAGAGATATTATATGCTTTATTAATTGGCATAAGCTCCTCTCTTAATTTATCATCTACTGCATGGAGGGATATAGCTAAATTGACTCCCAAATCTAACTCTCCTAATTTCTTTATTTTAGAAGCAAGCCCAGAGGTAGAGATTGTCTGTCTATTAGGAGATATTGATAATCCATCATTATCACTAAAAATTTTTACAGCTTTTGCTACCTCAGTTAAGTTATCTAAAGGTTCACCCATTCCCATATAGACCAAATTTACTCTTCTATTAGATTCAAATTCCATATCTTTATATATCTCTAAAACTTGTGCTACAATCTCTCCCGCAGTTAAATTTCTAATAAATCCTCCTTTTGCTGTAAGACAAAAGGCACATCCTACTTTGCATCCAACTTGTGAAGAGATACAAATTGTATATCGTGCTTGATGTTTTAGAGAACCATCCCTATTATATTGAGCTTGCTTCATTAAAAGCAAAACAGCTTCTACTGTATGATTATCTTGCAATTTAAAAAGGTATTTAATAGTTCCATCTTTACTTTTTTCTTTTGAAACTATCTCTAAAGGAGAGATAATATACTTCTCACTCAACTCTTCTCGTAAACTTTTAGGAAGATTTTTCATCTCTTCAAAAGAGTCCACCTTTTTTTGATATATCCAATTAAAAAGCTGTTTTGCCCTAAAAGAAGGATTTACAATTTGAGCCAACTCCTCTTTTGTAAAATTGACGATTGCCTCTTTCACCTAACTACTCCCTTGTCTATTAAATAACTTTTTAAAATATCTAAAGCCCTAGAGTGATTTTCTAAAAACTCTTTATGAGCATCTTCATAACAGTAGTTTGTCACTACAAAAACTCCACCAGCTGGGATGTTAAACTCTTTGGCAACTGCCATAACAGAAAAAAATTCCATATTTTCAAGCTCTAATCCCTTTTGTAAAAATAGTTGACTTATCTTTTTTGACTTAGTAATATAGTTAGT
>JAADEA010000105.1 GCA_013153675.1 Campylobacterota bacterium | reverse complement strand
TTGCTATCTTTTTTGAGTTAAGAAGATTATATGTAAACTTTACATCATAGGCATTAAATTTTTTTCCATCATGCCATAATACATTTTCTTTTAGTTTAAAAATTAATGTTTTATTATTTTCAAAATAAAAACTTTTAGCTAAGTCAGGAACTATTTTTCCATTTTTATCATATTTTACTAAGCCATTAAATATCCATCCTGTAATTTCTCCACTTGCACTATCTGTAGCTAAGAGAGGATTTATTCTTGTTGGAGAAGATGAGATACTTCTATGAAACTCAGAAGAACAGAGAAACCATATAATCGATATAAGTAATATTAAATATCTTTTCACTTAAGATCCTTTTTAATTATATCTTTCAAAAAAGATAATACCAAATTAAATCTTTTATTTTAAAAATTAAGAGTCAATTATAAGTTTTATAAATATTTTTAATTTCATAAAAATTTTAATAGTTTTAATTTAACTTTAATAAGCAATACCATAAAATAAGGTACGATAATATAAATCGAAAGGATGGGTATGGCAAGATTAGTTGTTATGGGTGCTGGTGTTGCTGGGCATACTGCCGCAACATTTGCTAAAAAGTGGCTCGGAAATGATCATGAAGTAATAGTTGTCACTCCAAATAGTAACTGGAACTGGATTCCTTCAAATATTTGGGTTGGTGTTGGAGGAATGAAAAAAGAGGATGTAGTATTCCCATTGGCTCCAGTATATGAAAAAGCTGGTATTGATTATAGACAAGCAAAGGCTGTCTCTATTCATCCAGAAGGAAAAGAGGGAAGTGATAAGCCTTATATTACTATTGAATATACTGGACAAGGTAAAGAGGGACAAACAGAAGAGATTTGGTATGACTATTTAATTAATGCTACTGGACCAAAGTTAAATTTTGATGCTACTCCAGGACTTGGAAATGGAGAAGGTGGGCTTGGACCATATACAGTATCAGTTTGTACAGCAGACCATGCAGTGCATGCTAATAATGAACTTCAAAAGATTTTTGAAAAAGCAAAAACTCAAAAGCAAAAGATTGTAGTTGGAACTGGTCATGGTATGTGTACATGCCAAGGTGCTGCATTTGAGTATATCTTTAACATTGAATTTGAGGCTACAAAAGCTGGCGTAAGAGATAATTTAGATATCCATTGGATTTCAAATGAGTCATTCTTGGGTGATTTTGGTATTGGTGGTCTTCATATTAAAAGAGGTGGGTATGCAGCAAGCTCTAAAATTTTTGCAGAATCTTTATTTGTTGAAAGAGGAGTTGATTGGACAATTGGAGCTCATGTAAGTAAAGTAGAAGAAGGAAAACTTCATTATGAGCTTTTAGATGGAACAGAAGGTGAGATGGAATTTGATTTTGCTATGCTAATTCCTCCTTTTGCTGGAGTTGGCTTAAAAGCATACGATAAAAATGGAGAAGATATTACAAGTAAAATATTTGCTCCAAATGGTTTTATGAAAGTAGATGCTGATTATACTCCAAAACCTTATGAAGAGTGGAAGGCAAGCGATTGGCCAAAAATCTATCAAAATCCAGACTATCCAAATATTTTTGCAGCAGGAATTGCTTTTGCACCACCACATTTAATTTCTAAACCAATGAAATCTCCAAAAGGTACACCAATTAACCCAACACCACCAAGAACTGGTATGCCAAGTGGTATTATTGGTAAAGCAGTAGCAAGAAATGTTTGTGATATGATTTTAGGTGTATCTGATAAACCAACTCATACTGCTTCAATGGCTGAGATGGGTGCAGCTTGTGTTGCGAGTGCAGGAAAGAGTTTAACTAAAGGTTTAGCAGCAGCTCTAACAGTTTATCCAGTTGTTCCAGATTTTGAAAAATATCCTGGAATTGGTAGAGATCTTGACTATACATTTGGTGAGATTGGACTTGCAGGACATTGGATTAAACATATTTTACATCATATGTTTATCTATAAAGCAAAACTAAATCCAGGTTGGACATTAATTCCAGAATAATAGATATAAAAAAAGGAGAAAAGTATGGGAAGTGTAGATCATTCAATAGAAAAACATATTAGACCTTATGAGCCAAGTTTTGAGACAATGGTTCCAACTCCAATTGTAAAATTTCTTAGAACTTGTATAATTTGGCAAATTTTTAGATTTATTGTAATTAACATTAAAATGATTTTAGTGGTAATGAAGAGTCACCACTAATTCCCCCTTTTGCCCTTTGGGGCAATCTTTTTGTAACTATCTTTATATAAAAGTCTTATTATGGTTCATGAGTTAGTAGTATATCCAGATAATAGATTAGTACCATGTGGAGATGTAAGAGGTTTTGATGAGTCAGTTATTAGATTAGTTGATGATATGATTGATACAATGAAGGCAAATAATTTAGATGCTCTAAGTGCTATCCAAATTGCAAGACCTTTTAATGTAATAGTTGTAAAACTTAAAAATGGAGAATATAAAGAGTATATAAATTTAAGATTTTTGTCTAAAAAAGAGAGATTTGAAAATATTGAGACAAATAGCTATTTTCCTGGAGTAGAGCTAAAAATTCCTCGTTATAAGAAGGTAAAAATATACTATCAAGATAAGTTTGGCAAAGAGTATTATGAAGATATTGATGATAGTGAACTTGCTGCTACTTTGCAAAGAAAAATGGACTTTTTGTGCGGTACCACTCCTTTAATATGGACAAAAAAAGAGTATAGAGAAAAGATTTTAGATGATCTTTCAAAAAAAGGATTAAAACCAAATTTAGATGAAGTGTGTCCAATATATTCTAAAAAAGATTATATTCGAAGTTTTACAGATAAAATAATATTTTTTATGGCTCTTTTTTTATTTACTCCTTTATTTGAGAAACTTTTTGATCTAAAGATAGATACAATAAAGGGAATATACTCCTTTGAAAAATATGGTTATATTGGAGTAATCATTTTAATGATTATCTATTTTGTTTATGCTCAATATGAAGCAAAAAAATATCGACAATGTAGTAGTTGTCAAATTGGAAATCAAATAGGTATTATTTTTAAAAGAGTTATAGCTTCTACTTTGATTTTTGCTGCTTCTGTTGCTCTTTTTAAACTCTATTATAAATTTTGAGGCTAAATGTTAGCCTCTGTAATATTAATAAGATTTGCATATAAAGATCCTACCCTTGCTACCACAGAAGATGGATCGATTTTATTATCTTTTATATATTGATCATTAATATATTGGTACTCTATCTCAAAAATAACTGGTATTGTTGAACTATTATCTAATTTTACTTCTTTGTAATATTTACAAAAAAAAGAGGCAAAAGAGTTTGTAGGTATTGGTGGAAATTGATCTAATATAGAGGTAGTTTTAATATCAAACTTTTTTACTTCTGATTCTAAATATTCAAGAGAGAGTGCACTTTTTTGAATCTCTTCTATTTGACTAAAAGTAGCAATAGATATAGTAGCTTTTTTGTTCTCTCTTATATTTTTTAGAGTATCTTTAGGTGAGCCATCTTTTTTGTGCCCAATAGAGACAAGTAGGGTTGGTGGCTGGGATGATAGGGGAGTAAAGTAGCTAAATGGAGCTAAATTTATTGAGCCATCACTGTTAAATGTGCTAATCCAAGCAATAGGGCGTGGAACAACACTATTTGAGATATAGTAATATCGTTGAGATTTATCAATTTTAGAAAAATCTATTACCATCTTAAATCCTTTTTTACTTTTAGTGATATAATAAAATTTAAAATTTAAATAAAGGAATAGCTATGAAAAAGATTTCATATGATACAAAAATTTCTGAGCTTTTAGATAATTTTGAAAATGCCAAAGATGTTTTAATCTCTATAAATCCAAAGTTTAAAAAACTAAATAATCCAATTTTAAGAAGGACTCTTGCAAAAGTAGCCACTATTAAACAAGCTGCAATAATTGGTGGTATGGATCCTAAAGAGTTGCTTGATAAGTTAAATCAAGCTTTAGGAGTAGAGGTTGAAAGAGATAATAGTATAGAAGATAGTATTAAGGCAGATTTTGATGGGGAGATAATTTACTCATATGATGCAAATAAGTTATTAGATGAAAATAAAAATCCATTAGCCATTGCTACAAAAGCTCTAAAAGAGATAAAAGATAATGAAGCAATAGAGATTATTAGTGATTTTAAACCACAGCCTTTGATTGATGAGTTTAAAAAGAGCGGTTTTAAGGTAGCAGTTGTTAAAAAGGATAATAACTTTTATACATTTATAAAAAAATAGAAAAAAATATACATTTAAGGGGTGATGGGTTAAAATTAAGTGAAACTTACTAAAGGAGAGAAGATGAGAAGAGTTACGAAATTAATTGGGGCTTTTGTAATAGGGGCGATGTTAGCTACTCCAGCATTTGCTAAAAAGATTCGCTGGAAATTGGCGATGACTTGGCCATCAACTTTAACGCCATTAGCATCTCCGCCATTAAAGCTTGCTAAGCTTGTAAAAGAGATGAGTGATGGAAAATTTATTATTAAAGTAGAAGGTAAAGAGAAGCATAAAGCTCCTTTTGGAATTTTGGATATGGTAAAAGGTGGACAGTTCCAAATGGGGCATAGTGCTTCATACTATTGGAAAGGTAAAGATATAAATACTGTTTGGTTTACAACTGTTCCTTTTGGAATGACTCCATCTGAGCAGTATGCATGGTTTTATTATGGTAATGGAATGAAATATATGAAAGAGGTATATGATAAATTTGGAGTATATGCATTTCCAGGAGGAAATACTGGAAACCAAATGGGAGGATGGTTTAGAAAAGAGATTAAGAGTGTAGATGATCTAAAAGGGCTTAAAATGAGAATTCCTGGTCTTGCTGGAGAAGTAATGGCAAAACTTGGAGTAAATGTAGTAAATATTCCAGCAGGTGAGCTTTATACATCTTTGGATAGAGGAACAATTGATGCTCTTGAGTGGGTAGGACCTGGAATGGATATTAAGATGGGATTTCATAAAATTGCTAAATATTATTACACAGGATGGCATGAGCCAGCAAGTGAAATGCAATTTTTAATTAATAAAAAGGCTTTTGATAAGCTTCCTAAGAAATATCAAGCGATGTTAATTGCTGCTATGAAAGCTGTATCTATGGATATGTATATAGAAAATTTTGCTGAATCTGCTGATGCATGGGCAAAGATGAAAAAAGAGCATCCAGAAATTCAAGTAAAAACATTTCCAAAACCAGTCTTAGAGGCTCTTAAAAAGGCAACTGATGAAGTATTTAGCGAATATGCAGCAAAAAATCCAAAATTTAAAGAGATTTGGGAAGATTATAAAGCATATATGAAAAAAGCAAGAGCTTGGTCTATGATGAGTCAATATTACTACCTAAAAACATCAAAAGAGCTTGGTATAGTAGATGAAAAATAGCCAATAAGGCTAAAAAGAGGGAATCTTCCCTCTTTAGATAAGTAGCAAATAGCTATTTATCTAAGGAGAGAGTATGATAGAAAAGATTGAGAAAATTCTTGGAAAGTTTATTGATGGCGTTGGCTATTTAACAATGATTGTCTTAATCTTAATGATATTTAATGTTGCTTATGATGTATTTGCACGATATATATTTCATAATAGTTCTGTTGCTATGCAAGAGATGGAGTGGCATCTATTTGCTGTAATGATGTTATTTGGAACAGGTTATACATTAAGACATAATGGTCATGTAAGGGTTGATTTTATTTATGATAATTTATCACCTAAAAAGAGAGCATGGATAAATATTATTGGCACTTTTATATTTTTACTTCCACTTGCTTTACTTGTGATTTATGGTTCAATTGAATTTGTAATGGATTCTTATGTAACTAATGAAAAGAGTGGTGATCCAGGTGGTCTTCCATATAGATGGATTATAAAAGGGATGATTCCTCTATCTTTTATATTTTTAATTCTTTGTGCAATAGATTTTGTATTGGAGAATATATTGATTTTAAGGGGAGAGGTAAAAGATCTTGAAGAAGAAGAGGAGGTTATTTAAGTGGTTGGAATAATAATGTTTTTTGCTGCTTTGGCTCTATTATTGATAGGATTTCCAGTTGCTTTTACATTTGGGGCTGTTGCTATATATTTTGGTTTAATTGCTGCGTGGGTTGAAATAATACCAGATGGTGGTACTCTTATTGAGTGGTGGGATGAGTTTTTGAGTATGTTTTCAATGATGCCATTTAGAATCTATTCTATTATGACTAATAAGATTTTAATGGCTGTTCCTTTATTTATTTTTATGGGGATTGTTTTACAAAAATCCCATTTAGCAGAGAGATTATTGGAATCTATGGGAACTCTTTTTGGAAAAGTAAGAGGAGGTCTCGCAATTTCTACCGTTTTAATTGGAGCTCTTTTAGCAGCCTCTACGGGAGTAGTTGGAGCAAGTGTGGTTGCTATGGGAGTTATATCTTTGCCTATTATGCTAAAGCATCACTACTCTAAGACACTTGCTACAGGTACAATTTGTGCAGCAGGAACTCTTGGACAAATTATTCCTCCTTCAATTGTATTAATTATTTTAGCAGATGTATTTCAGCTTCCAGTAGGAGATCTATTTAAAGCTGCAGTCTTACCGGGACTTGCTTTAGTAGGAGTATATATTTTATATATTTTAGTTGTCTCTTTTATAAAAAAAGATGTTGCTCCAGCTATTGTAAATGAAGAGATAAGTTATAAAGATAATTTGAAAAAGGCTCTAATAGCTATAATTCCTCCTCTTATATTAATTATTTTGGTATTAGGATCTATTTTTGAAGGGGTTGCTACTCCTACTGAATCTGCTTCTCTTGGTGCTTTAGGAAGTTTGATTTTAGCTGCTATGTATAAAAGATTAAATTTTAATTTAGTAAAAGAGGCAGCATTAGAGACTGTAAAGACTACATCAATGGTTTTTGCTATTTTAGTAGGTGCTACTGCTTTTTCTATGGTTTTTATCTACTCTGGAGGAGATGAGATTGTTGAGCAATTTATGATGAATTTACCTGGGGAGAAGTGGGGATTTATTATTTTATCTATGGCTATTATTATGTTTTTGGGATTTTTTATAGATTTTATTGAGATTTCATATATTGTAGTGCCGATTATTCTACCTATTGCCCAAAAAATTGGGCTTGATCCATTATGGTTTGCAATTTTAATTGCAATGAATCTTCAAACATCATTTTTAACACCTCCTTTTGGCTTTAGTCTTTTTTATCTAAAAGGAGTTGCTCCACCAGAAGTAAAAACAACTGATATCTATAAAGGAGTAATTCCTTTTATTATTCTCCAAATATTAGTTTTAGCTTCTATTGTATTATTTCCTCATCTTTATGGTTTTAAGGGATAAATCTATTTTTCCCTTAATTAATGACTTTTATTTTTATTTAAAAAGTAGTAAATAATTATTTTGAGATTTATAGATAGTATGATAAAAGAGATGATTAAAAGGAGTGGATATTTTAAAATAAAAGGTGGTATTGTTATATTAATAAAATATTAATAAGGAGTAGGCAAATTGAAAAGAAAAATAGCAAGTGCCAGAATAAAAGTAGAAAGTTCAGCTCTATTAAAGGAGTTAAATGACTCTTTACCCTTTGATAAAGAGCTATTTCGCGAAGATATAAAAGGCTCTTTAGCTCACTCAAAGATGTTATATAATCAAGGGATAATTAGTAAAGATGATTATGAAAAGATTAAAAATGGTCTAAAAGAGCTTTTAGAAGAGATTGAAAAAGGAGAGATAAAATTAGAGGGTGATGAAGATATTCATATGGCAATAGAGAGGCTTTTAACTCAAAAGATTGGAGATGCTGCAAAGAGAGTTCATACTGCAAGAAGCAGAAATGACCAGGTAGCTACTGATTTTAGACTATATGTATTAAATAATACTAAAGAGTTAGCCTCTTTAACATTAGAGTTGATAGATACATTTTTAAAGGTGGCAACTTTGCATACTGATACTCTAATTCCAGGAATGACTCACCTTCAACATGCTCAGCCAATAAATTTTGGTTATCATCTCTTAGCTTATGCTTCTATGTTTAAAAGGGATTTTGAGAGATTTGTAAGCTCTTATGAGAGAAATAACTACTCGCCTTTAGGATGCGCGGCATTAGCAGGAACTCCTCATCCAATTAATAGGGAAGAGACCGCAAAAGAGCTTGGATTTAAGGCACCTACGATTAATTGCTTGGATAGTGTAAGCGATAGAGATTTTGCATTAGAAATTTTATTTAATATAGCTATGTTAATGATGCATATAAGCCGATTTAGTGAAGAGGTTATTTTATGGAGTAGTAGTGAATTTAATTTTATAAAATTGAGTGATAAGCATGCTACTGGAAGCTCTATTATGCCTCAAAAGAAAAATCCAGATATTCCAGAGCTTTTAAGAGGAAAAACAGGTAGGGCATATGGAAACTTGATGGCTCTTTTAACTGTAATGAAAGGGTTGCCACTTGCATATAATAAAGATACTCAAGAAGATAAAGAAGGAGTTTTTGATAGTGTAAAGAGTGCAAAGTTATCTTTAATGGTTTTAAGAGAGATGGTAGAAGAGATGAGCATAAATAAAGATAGTATGGCACAAGCTTGTAAAAAAGGTCATTTAAGTGCTACTGATTTGGCTGATTATTTGGTAAGAGAGTATAATATGCCATTTAGAGATGCTTACCATTTAGTAGGTGATATTGTAAATAGAGCTGAAGAGCTAAATAAAGATATAAGCGAGTTATCTTTTAAAGAGCTAAAGAGTCTATATCCAAAATTTAAAGAAGATGTAGTAGAGGTTTTAAATATAGAAAACTCAATGAATGCAAGAGACTCTTTTGGCGGCACTTCTGTAAAGAGGACAAAAGAGCAGCTTAATATATTAAAAGATTGGGTTGAATCTCAAAAAGAGATATTGAATCAAAATAGGATATAATCTAGTATTAAAAATAAGGAGGTAAATAATGGCAAGAGCAGTTGTACCTTTAGCAGAGGGATTTGAAGAGATAGAGGGAGTAACTATTATAGATATTTTAAGAAGAGGGGGAGTTGAGGTTAATAGTGCTTATTTACCAGATGAGTTTGAAAATAATTTAGTAGTAGGAGCTAATGGAATTGTAGTAGAGGCAGATATTCCTCTAAAGAGTGTATTGGTTGATGAATATGATGCAATTATTCTACCTGGTGGATGGGGTGGTACAAATAGATTGGCAGAAAATGAATTGGCTCAAAAGCTGTTAAAAGAGTTTAAAAAGGCAGATAAGTGGGTTGCTGCAATGTGTGCTGCTCCTTATGCTTTGCATGTAGCAGGAGTATTAAGTAAAAGATATACATGTTATCCATCTGTACAAGAGCAGATTAGACCAGAAGATTGGGTTGATGAGAAAGTTGTAGTAGATGGAAAAGTTATTACATCACAAGGACCTGGGACAGCAATTTGTTTTGCTTTAGAGATTGTAAGACAATTAGTTGGAGAGGAGAGTTATCAAGAGGTAAAAAACGGAACTCTTGCTACTTACTGTTAAGGTTTTAATTTGAGGTATAAAAGACTATCACCCTTTCGGGTGATGGATATTGTGGCAAAAGCAAAAGAGTTTGATGATACTATCCATTTTGAAATAGGAGAGCCCGATCTTCCTCCACCTCCTAAAGTAAGAGAAGCCCTTAAAAAAGTAGATTCAAAAATATTTTCTTATACACCAACTCTTGGGATTTTTGAATTAAGAGAAAAGATAGCTAATCATTATAAGAGGGTATATAATATTGAAGTAGATGTAGATCAAATTTTAATTACTCCAGGAACAAGTATAGCTTTTATGATTGCTTATGAGCTTTTATTACCAGCTAAAGGAAAGTTGGCAATAAGTGATCCATCATATCCGTGTTATAAAAATTTTGCTTATATGGTAGATGGGGAGGTTGAGACTTTTGTTACTTCTAAAGAGAATAACTTTTCACTTAATAAGGAGCTATTAGAAAGTAGAAAAAAAGAGATAGATTTAATTCATATCTCCTCTCCTGCTAATCCTACTGGTATTTTATATAATAATAATAACTTAAAAGAGCTAATAGAGTTTGCTAAAGCTAATAATATAGGTTTTATATCTGATGAGTTATATCATGGAGTAATTA
>JAADEA010000037.1 GCA_013153675.1 Campylobacterota bacterium | reverse complement strand
TGGGGAGATATAAGTTGGTAAAGAGGCTTTTTGTAAAAGAGTTACTCTCTTTTGATAAGATAGATTTAGAATTTGATTCAAATTTGGTTGTATTTAGTGGTCCAAGTGGAGCTGGAAAATCTCTTTTGATGGGATCTTTGCTTGCTCTTTTTGGATTTGAGAATCCAAAAGCATCTCTAAGTGAAATAGAGCTTATAAAACCTTCTAATTTAGATACGCCTTTATATGATTTAGAAGATATTATCTCAATTAAGGCTATTAAAAAAGAGAGACTTTCATATTATATAGATTCTCAAAAGATCTCTAAAAAAGCATTAAAAGAGCTATTTAAAGATTATATTTTCTATTTGAGTGTTAGAGATAAAAACTCTTTAGAGAGTAGTTATCTATTAAATTTAATAGATCAATTTTTAATTCAAAAAGATAGTGACTTTAAAGAGCTACTTTTATCTTATAAAGAGAGATTTAATAAATTTATAGAGGCTAAAAGGGAGTTAGAGGAGTTTTTGTCAAAAGAGCAAGAGAGAAAGGAAAAGATTGAATTTATTAAATTTGAGATAGATAAGATTAATAAAATAGAACCAAAAGAGGGGGAGTATGAAGAGCTTTTAAAGATAAAGCAACAACTTTCTAAACTTGATAAGATAAATGAGGCTTTAAGTAGAGCTCAGCTTATATTTGAGGCTGAAGAGAGTGTATATGAGGTATTTGAGTTGCTTGGGAAAGATTCTTCTTATTTTAGTGAAGCTATGAATCAATTAAGAAGTGATTTTGAAGATACTCAACTATTAGCTGATGAGCTTTTAGAGGTAAATATAGAGGAGTTATTAAATAGATTAGAAGAGCTTGATTCTTTGATTAAAAGATTTGGTTCTATTAAAGAGGCATTAGAGTATAGGGAAGAGAAATCAAAAGAGTTAGAAAAGTTAGAGGCTATATCTATTAGTAAAAAGGAGTTAGAGGAGTTTGTAGAAAATGAAGAGAAAGAACTTTTAGATTTAGCTTTAAAGATTTCACAAAAAAGAAAAGAAGAAGTTCTAAAAATTAGCAGTGATTTAAAAGATCTTTTAGCTCAATTAAAATTAGCTCCTATAACTTTTATTTTTAGTAAAAGCGAGATGGGGATTGATGGAGTTGATAGAGTAAATATTGATATGCAAGGGTCTAAATTGGAGACTTTAAGTGGAGGGGAGTTTAATAGATTAAGACTTGCTCTTATGGCTTATTTTGCATCTAAAGATAAAGAGGGGGTAATATTTTTAGATGAGATAGATGCAAATGTAAGCGGGGAAGAGTCTATTGCAATTGCCTCTTTATTAAAAAAGTTATCTAAAAATTATCAAATTTTTGCTATTTCTCATCAGCCTCATTTAAGCAGTATGGCTTCTGTCCATATTTTGGTGGATAAAAAAGATGGTAAAAGCTTTGCTAAAATATTAAAATCAAAAGAGAGAGTTAATGAAATTGCAAGAATTATTGGAGGTGATAATCCATCTCTTGAAGCAGTTGAATTTGCAAAAAAATTATTAAAGGAGTAAAAATGGAAGATATCTATCAAAAAGAGTTAGAAAAGATTCAAGGTGAGATTAGAAAAGATTTAGATAGACTCTTAGAGCACTATATTAAAATATTTGATTGGGATATTCCAGAAAATGATGAGTTAAAGACAAAAGAGTTGATTTTAAAGGTAATGGAGGATGAGTTGCAAAAGCTAAAAAAGTCTAAAGGAGTCTAATTGATTATAGATACTCATGCTCATTTAGATGATGATAGATTTAAAGATGATTTAGAAGAGGTTATTAAAAGGGCAAAGAAGAATAGAGTAGAAAAGATTATTATTCCAGGAGCTGAGCTCTCTACATTAAACAGAGCAATTGATATTGCAAATAGCCATAAAGATATCTATTTTGCTGTTGGAATTCATCCTTATGATATAGATAATTTAAATTTAGATATTTTAAAAGAGGCAATTGTTCATCCAAAGTGTGTGGCAGTAGGAGAGTGCGGTCTTGATTATTATAGACTTCCAAAAGATTTAAATGAAAAAAAAGAGATAAAAGAAAGACAAAAAGAGGCTTTTATTAAACAAATTGAACTGGCAAATCAATTTCAAAAGCCATTAATTGTACATATTAGAGAAGCCTCTTTAGATTCATTTAATATTTTAGAAAAATATGCAAAATATGGAGGAGTGCTACACTGTTTTAATGCAAGTGAGCTTTTATTAGATTTGGCTAATAGAGGATTTTATTTTGGAATTGGAGGAGTAGTTACATTTAAAAATGCAAAAAAATTGGTAGAGATTTTGCCAAAAATACCATTAGATAAGATGATAGTAGAGACAGACTCTCCATATTTGACTCCAGAGCCATATCGTGGAAAAAGAAATGAGCCAGCATATACTATCTTTGTAGTAGAAAAGATTGCAAATATTTTAAATAGGGATCCAAAAGAGATAGAAGATATTACAACTCTAAATGCCCTAAGACTTTTTAACTTATCTTAAATTTAAGAAAAAATAGGCAATAATCAAAGTTAAAAAGGGACCAGAGTTGAAAAAGTTGAAACTATCTTTTATCTTTATCTCTCTTGCTATTTTAATAAATGGGTGTAGCGTTCCTTTCTTCTCTAAAAAGGGTGTAGATTATCAAGAGGTAGATAACTATCCTCGTTTTAGATCAAAAAGGGTAAAAAAGACCTCTAAAAAGCGTTTTATGGCTACAATGCGTCCATATACAATATGTGGAAAAACATATTGTCCAACATATGTAA
This sequence comes from Campylobacterota bacterium, assembly GCA_013153675.1. Next base: position 7,381 of record JAADEA010000037.1, on the reverse strand, counting down.
AGGTTGGAGATACAATGAAGGGGATTGCAAGTTGGTATGGTCCAAACTTTCATGGACGCCAAACAAGTAATGGTGAGATGTATGATATGTATGATATGACAGCTGCTCATAAAACGTGGCCTATGGATACTATGGTAAAAGTTACAAATCTTAGAAATGGAAAGAGTGCAATTGTTAGGATTAATGATAGAGGACCTTTTGTAAAAAATAGAGTATTAGATTGCTCTTATGCTGCTGCAAAAGCGCTTGGTTTTGATAAGAGAGGAACTGCACCTGTTAAGTTAGAGGTAGTTGGCTTTTCTGGTCATGTTTTCCATCCAAAAGCTGGAGCTAAAGTTCCAAAAGTTAGGCTAACAAATTTTGCTGTTCAAGTTGGAGCATTTAGAAGAAAAGAGGGAGCTAAGAGTTATAAAGAGAAGTTCTTAGCAATGATTAAGCCACCATTGGGTGTAACGGTAAAAGAGTATGATGTAGAGGGCTCGCCACTATATAGAGTATTAATTACAGGATTTGATAGTGAAGCAGAGGCAAAAGATTTTATAGCTAAAAATGGTATAGATGGATTTGTAATTAGACCTTAAAGGAAAGTTTATATGGCATATATAAAAAGAGAGACTAAAGAGACAAAGATAGAAGTAAATTTAGAGCTCTATGGAAAGGGTGAGAGTAGTATTAAAAGTGGGGTTGGCTTTTTTGATCATATGTTAGAGGCTTTTTCTAAACACTCTTTAATCGATTTAGATGTTAAATGTAGTGGTGATTTAGAAGTAGATGCTCACCATAGTGTTGAGGATATTGGAATTGTAATAGCAAAGGCTTTAAATAAAGAGATATATCCATTAAAAGGGGTTGAGAGATTTGGAAATGCAACTGTTGTAATGGATGAGGCAAGTGTTACTTGTGATATAGATCTATCAAATAGAGCCTATTTGGTCTATGATATTGAAATAGATGGCTCTATTAATAATTTTGATTTAGAGTTGATAGAGGAGTTTTTTAAATCTATTGCATTTAATACTCCAATGACTTTACATATTGTATTAAATAGAGGAAAAAATCGTCATCATATAGCTGAGGCTGCATTTAAGGCTTTTGGAGTTGCACTAAGGAGGGCTTTAGCTATTAATGAGAGGATCTCTATTCCAAGCACAAAGGGTATTTTGTGAGTATAGAGCTATTAGTATTAGATGTGGATGGAACTTTAACAGATGGTAAAATAGTATATACTAATGATAATAAAGAGTTAAAGGTTTTTGATGTAAAGGATGGATTAGCAATTGTTAGCTGGAGAAAACTTGGGAAAAAAGTTGCAATTATTACAGGAAGAGAATCAGAGATTGTTAAAAAAAGAGCAAAAGAGCTTGGAGTAGACTATTTAGTTCAAAAGAGTTCAAATAAGAAAGAGGCTTTAGAAGAGATTTTAAAAAAAGAAAAACTTTCTTGGCAAAATGTGGCAGTAGTGGGAGATGATATTAATGATTATCATATTTTAAAAAATTCTCAACTCTCTTTTGCAGTAAATAATGCCACAATTTATGCAAAAGAGGCTGCAAAGATAACTTTATCAAAAAGTGGGGGAGATGGGGCAGTAAGAGAGGCTATTGAATATTTGATTGAGTATGAAGGATTAAAAAAGAGATTTTTAGAACTTTGGGGAGTAGAGAGTAGTGAGTAAAATTGAGATATTTTTTGTAGTATTAATAGTTTTACTATTCTTTTTTGAGCCCTCTTTAATAAAGCAAAAAGATCAAAAGGCAAAAAAGAGTCAAAAGATAGAGATAGAGGCTGAAAAATTTATCTCATATGAGATAAATCAAAGTGGTATAAAAGATAAATTAGTAGGTAAGAAGGCTATTAAATATCCTAATAGATGGGTAGTTAAAGATTTAGTTTATAATGATAGTAAAATAAAAAGATGCACTTCAAAAGAGGGGATTGCAAAAGGAAATACTCTAATTTTAAATGGAAAAGTTCATATTATAAAGGTAAATGGGGCAATATATAATGCAAATTATGCAATTTATAATAGGTTAAGAAAAATTTTAAAGACAAAAGGATATTTTGACGTAACAGATGATAAAAATTTTGTAAAAGGGTATAATCTATTTTATGATATGAAAAAGGGTATAGCACGGGCTAAGAGAGTTTATGGACGATTTGTGGTTAAAGATTAAAGGAGAGGTATAATGAGATATTTTATATTGCTTTTTATGCTCATCTTGGCTCTTTTTGGAAATAACTTAGTAGTTACTTCTGATAATTTTGAGTATGAAGAGAGTAAAAATAGAGCTATTTTTGTGGGTAATGCTTATGCAAAGAGGGGAGAGAGCGAAATTTGGGCAAATAAGTTGATTGTATTTTTAGATGAGAATAATGAGACAAAAGAGTATCAAGCAATTGGCAATGTAAGGTTTATTATAAGAGATAATGAACAAAATATTAAAGGTAAGTGTGATTTTTTAAGATATTTTCCTCAGGAGGATAGATACTACTTAAAAGGTAGAGTCTATGTTAATGATATTTTAAAAAAGAGAGAGATGTGGGGGGATGATCTTTATATTGATAATAAAAGAAGATATGTTAAAGCAAGGAGCCTAAAGAAGGGAAAATCTGTTAAATTTATATTTAAGATGAAAGATAAAAATCAAAATAGTAAAGATAAAAAGGGTAAAAATGCTAAAAAGGAGAAAAAGTAGGTGAGTGGTGATATAAGAGTAGCAAAAGCTGAGTTTGTTACTTCAGCTAAATCTATAAAAGATGCTCCACCTCCTATTAGGAGCGAGGTTGCTTTTTTGGGTAGATCAAATGTGGGAAAAAGTTCTACTATTAATCTACTTACTCAAAGAAAAAATTTAGCAAAGAGCTCTTCTACTCCAGGAAAGACTCAATTGATAAATTTTTTTAATATAGATTATAAATATAACAATGAAATATATCCTTTAACCTTTGTAGATTTACCTGGATTTGGATTTGCTAAAGTCTCTAAGAGTTTAAAAAGAGAGTGGCAAAGGGATTTAGTTGAATTTTTAGAAAATAGAGAATCAATTAGAATCTTTATACATTTAGTAGATGCAAGACATTTTAATTTAGATATAGATAAAAGAGTAAGAGAGTATTTAGAGAGTATTAAAAGAAAAGATCAAGTAATTTTTACTGTATTTACTAAAGTAGATAAACTTAAGCAAAAAGAGATGGCAAAGCTAAAAAAAGAGTATCCAGATGCTATTTTAATCTCAAATAGCAAAAAAAGAGGAGATCAACAATTAATTAAAAAGATTTTAAAAAGGATTTTTAATATTGAAAGTTAGAAAAGCCATTTTAAAAGATATACCAAGAATGCAGCAAATTGCCCAAAATGAGGTAAAAAAGGGTATAATTTTACCAAGAAGCGATGATGAAATTGCTACAAATATTAGAAGTTATACTCTAATTGAGATAGAAGATAAGATTGTAGGTTTTGGAGCTCTTCATATATACTCTCCTAATTTAGCAGAGATTAGAAGTTTAGTTGTAGATGAAGAGTATAGAGGTAGAGGTGTTGGTAAAGAGGTAGTGCAAAAACTTTTAAAAGAGGCAAAAGAGTTAGGAGTAAAAGAGGTGTTGGTTTTAACATATGAGCCACAATTTTTTAAAAAGCTTGGTTTTATGGAGATAGAAAAAGAAAAAGTACCAGATCATAAAATTTGGACAGATTGTATTAAGTGTGTCCATTTTCCAATTTGTAATGAGATCTCTCTTATTTATAAAATAAAGTAATGGTATCAAAAAGAGCAAAAAAGATTTTAGGAAATATAATTGCAATAGCAATAGTGCTATTTTATCCAATGCTTATTTCTATATATGTAAAGCTACCCCTATTTATTGGATTTAGTGGCTATTTAATAGTATTGGGAGTAAAAAGAGAAAGATATATCTATTCATTCTTTGCATTTTTATATCTTTTAAATTTAGAGTTAAATCTATCTTTGCCACTTTTATTAACTACTCTTGCAGTAGTGCTCTTTTATCTATTTTTTTATGAAAAGCTTATCTTTTTAAAAAGATGCGAAAAGTGTGTAGCTCTAATTTCAGTGGTAATGATAGATTTAATCTATTTCTTTTTACTTTTAATACATGATTTTATATTTACTCAAAGTTCAATTGGAATTAATCCTCTCTTACTATTTTCTTTAATATTTGATATTATTGCGGCGGTGTTGCTATGAGATATAAGCTAATTTTGCTTCTATTTATAGCTGTATGGAGTCTTTTAATCATTAGACTATATCATATTAGTATAAAATCTAATTACTATTATGAGCGTCTTGCAAAAGAGAATATTGAAAAAAAGATCTATCTAAAGCCAGTTAGAGGAGAGATAATAGATTCTAAAGGACACTTTTTAGCCATTAATAAGATAGGTTTTGCAGTCTCTTTAGCTCCTCATCTATTAAGAGATAAAAAGAGATTTGAAGAGGATATTAAAGTTTTAAAGAGCTATTTTCCAGATTTAAATGTAACTATTTTAAAGAAGGTGTATAGAAAAAATAGCTCTCCATATAATCATCAATATATAAAGGTTATAGATTTTGTTCCTTATGGAAGAATGATGAAAATATATCCAAAACTATCTCTTGAGAGAGATATAAAAATAGAAGCAGAGACAAAACGTTACTATCCATATGGAAAACTTACAGCTCATATTGTAGGATATGTTGGTAGGTCAAATAAAAGAGAAAATGAGAAAGATGAGGTGGTAAAAGTTGTTGGTAAGGTTGGAAAGAGTGGGCTTGAATATTATTACAATAGAGTTTTAGAGGGAGAGCTTGGATATAAGATCTCAAAAGTTGATGCTTATAATAAAGAGATAGCTCTTATTGAAAAAAAAGAGCCAGTTAGTAATAGAAATTTAGTTATCCATTTAGATTTAGATTTGCAAAAATATATATTTGATCTATTAGGAGATGAGGCTGGAGTAGTTATTGTAATGAGAACAGATGGAGCTATTTTAGCAGCTGTAAGTACTCCAAGTTTTGATCCAAATCTATTTGTAGGTGGTATTAGTGTTAAAGATTGGAAAAAGCTTCAAAATGATTTAAAACATCCATTTACAAATAAACTTATAAATGCTCTATATCCTCCAGGTTCTACTATTAAGCCAGGTGTTGCTTTAGCAGTCTCTGCTGTAAATAAATCTCTATTAAATGAGACTGAATTTTGTAGGGGTTATATTACTATTGGGAATAGTCGGCATAAATTTAGATGTTGGTCAAGATGGGGACATGGAGTGGTAGATTTGAGAAAATCTATTAGAGAGAGTTGTGATGTATACTATTATAATAAGGCTTTAAAAATTGGAATAGATAATTTAGCTAAGTGGTTAAATAAGATAGGACTTGGAGTAAAAAGTGGAGTAGATTTGCCAAGAGAGTATAAAGGAATTATTCCAACAAAAGAGTGGAAATTAAGAAGATATAAAATTCCATGGTATAAAGGAGAGACAGTAATTGCTGCAATTGGACAAGGGTATGATAATGTAACTCCTATGCAAATAGCAAGATATACGGCATTTTTAGCTACTGGAATTTTACCAACCCCTCATTTTGCTAAAGAGATAGATGGAAAGCCATATGTAAGTAAAAGTATAAAGATAGATTTTGATCCATACTATTTTAAGATTATTCGTGAGGGGATGTATGATGTATGTAATGTAAGAAAAGGAACTGCATATAAGACAATGAGTAATCTTCCAATAGTAGTGGCAGGAAAAACTGGAACTGCTCAAGTTGTATCTATTCCTCAAGATGTTAAAAAGAGAGCAAAAGAGGATGAGATGGAATATTTTCATCGCTCTCATGCTTGGCTTACTACTTATGCTCCATATGATAATCCTCAATATGTAGTAACTGTATTAATTGAGCATGGAGGGCATGGAGGTAGTGCTGCTGGACCAATTGCTGCAAAAATTTATAAGTGGCTATATAATCATGGCTATTTTAAGGAGCATCCAGTAGAGAATAATTCAACTAAGAAGTTAGAAGAGGGAATGGAGGTCATTCCTTAATATATTTTATATTAGCTCAAAAATTCCTTTTTCTCTATTTTTTATAATTTTATTATAAGGAGCAATTAAAGAGTGCATAGCTATATAGACCCCCTTTTGATAAGGGCTATTACAAAATGTTATAGCTGATACTAAATTGGCAGTAGCTTCTACTTTATCTATACTAAATGGAACCATTGCACCTGTAAATATTACTCTTTTATCTAAATTTGCCAAAGCTAATTTCTTAGCACTTATATCCATAGTATCTGTTCCATGTACGATAATAATATTTTTTTGAGGAAGAGTTTTAACCTCTTTTAATAACTCTTCTCTATCACTCTCATTCATAAATAGTGAATCTTTATGAATTATATTAATAATTTTTGCTTTCATATTCCACTTTTTTAAGATCTCTTCTATTGCTTTTGAATCTTTATCAATTTCAAGTTCTCCTTTAATTGGGTTATATATTTTATTAAAAGTTCCACCAGTAGATATAATTGAAATATCCAATTAGGCTCCTTTTTGATTAATTTAAATATATTCTAACGAAGAGTTAGTAAAATATTAAAATTACTTTTAAAAAGGATTGCAGATGCTAATGAAAGGTAAAAAGGGTGTAATTTTAGGTATTGCTAATAAACACTCAATTGCTTATGGAATTGCAAAAGCATGTCATGATCAAGGAGCCGAGCTTGCTTTAACATATTTAAATGATAAATTTAAAAAGAGAGTTGAACCAATTGCAAAAGAGTTTGGATGTGAAGAGAGAGTATATCCTTGTGATGTTACAAAGCCTCAAGAGATAAAAGATCTTAAAGAGTCTTTAGAAAAAGATTTTGGCAAAATAGACTTTTTTGTGCACTCTATTGCCTTTTCTCCAAAAGAGGGTCTTAGTGGTAGATTTGTAGATATTCCAAAAGATGCCTTTAATATAGCTATGAATATATCTGTATACTCTTTTATAGAGTTAGCAAGAGAGTTAAAACCAATTTTATCGGATAACTCCTCTATTTTAACTCTTACTTATTATGGGGGAGTAAAGTATATTCCAAATTATAATTTAATGGGAATTGCAAAAGCTGCTCTTGAGATGAGTGTTAGATATTTGGCTGAGGATCTTGGAAAAGATGGAGTTAGAGTAAATGCAATTAGTGCAGGACCAATTAAAACATTAGCAGCTGCTGGAATTGATGATTTCTCTTTTATGTTAAAGTGGAATGCGGCTCATTCACCTCTAAAGAGAAATGTAACTATTGAAGAGGTGGGAAATAGTGCTATGTATCTTTTAAGTGATTTAAGCTCAGCAGTTACTGGAGAGATTCACTATGTAGATGGTGGTTTTAATATTATGGG
>JAADEA010000166.1 GCA_013153675.1 Campylobacterota bacterium | reverse complement strand
CTCTTATTAACAAACTATACATCAAATGGCATATGGTAGCGATGGTAATCTTTTGGGGAGAGATAGAAGTTTATATATCTTCCCCCCTCTAAAAAATCTAGCTCTTCAATCTCATCAAGTAGCTCTAAAACATTATAGCTTTTCCCCTTAATTTGTAAAGCAAGATTATTTTTTATCTTTCCAAATGCAATAATTTGTCCATCGCAAGGAGAGATAACCTTTTTTGGGTCGCTATCAATTTGGGGCATCTCTTTTAGAGGCCTAGTAAATAGCTCTTTGAGGGATTTATAACTTGAGGCATCATCAAATCTACTCATATCTACCCCAAGACTCTTTATGTATAGTTTATTAATAAGAGTTTGAATAGGCTTTGGAAACTCTTTATTTGCTATTTTGCCAAATAGTTTAGAGAAAAAATTGGTAAAGTGGCTACTCATTATTTTCCTTTCTGCTATAGTAGTTTAGAGCATCTTTCATTAATGCAATATGGTAGTTTTCTTGATTATTAATAAACTCAAAAAATTTTGCTAGCTCTTTGCTATCTTTGGCTACTGCTTCAGATAGTTTAACACACTCCTCTTTTGCTGCAATCTCTTCATCTATTCCATCTTCTAAGAACTTAATAATATTTTCTACTTGATAAATAGATTTGTGAATAACTCTAGGAACTGCTAAAATTCCCATATTAGCCATCATCTCTCCAAAGCTTTTTAGATGAAAAAAGCTCTCTTCAACCAAAATTTGAAAAATCTTATTTAAGAAATCATCATTTGAGTGAGCTTTGAGATAATTATATACCATAATTAGCTCATACTCTTTATATGATTCCTCAAACAAAAATAGGGTAAAAGCATCAGTAGCTTCTGGTGATAGCTTATAATCCTTATAGACCCTTTTTGCATTAAAGGCGCTACTTACATCTTCATCTTCTATCTTTTCTACCACAAATTTAATATACTCCAAGTCGCTTTTTATTCTATCCTTTAGCTCCTTATTTTCTAATAAATCGAGAGTAAATAAGATAGTATTGATTCTATCATTAATATTTTGCAAAATAATCTTTAATCTATCAACCTTAATGGGTACTACTTCTCTATTATAATCATAAGGGATATTTTTTTTTATTAACTCCTTTTCAATCCAGGTAAAATGGCGAAAGATAATATCACTAAAATCGTTTAGGTTGCGTTTTGTCTCTAATCTCTTACTCATAAATGAGGCCATTAGAGTAACTAACCAAAGTTCATGAGTTTTTACTAATAGACTCTTCATTGCTATCCTTCATATTAAATTGTTGATTTGGGTCACAACTTTGCTCAATCTTATAGATTAATGTCTCTTTTTTCCCAATCTCTAGGCTTCTTTTAAATCCATCCATTGCTGCTTGAAGAGCTGCAGTTACAATTTCAGTGCAGGCTGCTTGCTCGGGTGGAACATTCTCTATCATTGCTAGCGTTACTGCTATTAACTCTTTTGCTTTATTAAATGTAATATTTTTGGCCTCATTTGTAATAATTGAGCCAGCTACAACTGTTGTCATACAAGCAATTGCCTCAAAAGCTATATTTTTTATTAAAAAGTCATCTTTTTCTTTGGCTGCTTCTATATATATAATAACCTTTTCTCCATTTTGTGGATTTTCTCCAATTCCGATACTATCGGCATTCTCTATTCTTCCATAATTATTTGGGTTGCTCATATGAGCAATTAGTTCATTATCAACCTTAATCACATTAAAAACCTTTTTTTTAAATAATTATATTATTTTATTGCAAAAAAAATACATATTTTTACAAAAAAATATTATAATATAAGATGAATTTTAAAATTAAGGGCTTTTATGAATACTCAAAAGGTAATCTCTGGCTTTTTTATCATTATGGCAATGACTCTTAACTTTGGCTTTTTTTATGGAGATATAGATAACTTTTCTCACCATAGTCCATATGAGCTATTTGCAGCAATTGTTGTTAATTTAATTGCTACTATTCTTAAGCTAGGAGATAAGACTCAATTAGGCTCAGTTTTGTTAGCTACGAGTTTAGTAGCTGATATTCAACTTATTGCAGCTGCAATTATCTGGGCAATTGCAGAGTATGTAACCCATAATATTAATGATATGAGTCTAATTGTAGTATCACTCTCAGGAGGAGCCTTAATGGCAAATATTGTTTCAGTGATTCTATTTATTGGTGATACTTTAAAATCTAAAAGATAGCAATGAATAACTACAATAGCAATATTATCTGGATTATTGTTCGCAGAATGCGAACTCCCTTAATTGTAATAATTATTACCTTCTCTATCTCAATTTTAGGTATGGTATTAATTCCTGGTGTTGATAGTAATGGAAATCCATACCGAATGAACTTTTTGGATGCTTTCTATTTTGTTACCTATATGGCAACAACAATTGGTTTTGGTGAGATTCCATATGAGTTTACCTATGCACAAAGACTTTGGGTAATATTTTCTATCTTTATTGGAGTAGTTGGATGGTTTTATGCAATTGGAGCTTTAGTTAGTTTGATTCAAGACCAAAAGCTACTTACTCAATTAAATATCTCTAGATTTCAAAAAAGAGTTAAATCTTTAAGAGAGCCATTTATTATTATTTTAGGCTATAACAATACTACTAAAGATTTAATTCATAAGCTTAGCTCAACTAAGAGAATTGTAGTAATAGATAAAGACCCAGAAAAGATTGATGAGTTAGAGCTTGAGAACTTTATTCCAGAAGTTTATGCACTTGCTGCAGATGTAAATAATCCAGAGGTATTAAAGATTGCTGGAATTAAATCTAGATTTTGTAAAGGAATGGTAGCGCTGTTTGAAAATGATTTTAAAAATACCAAAATTGCTCTTTTAGCAAGACTTCTAAATGATAGAATTAATTTAATTGTAAAGTCTACTACTAAAGAGCAGACAGAGCATCTTAAAAACTTAGGTATAAAAAATATAGTTGACCCTTTTAATATAGTTGCAAATAGATTCTATTTGGCAATTACTTCTCCATCTCTTTGGCTTTTAGAGATGATGTTTTTTGGACACGATTTGCATATAAAAAAAGAGGAGTTTTTACCAAAAGGAAAATATATAATTTGTGGATATGGTAGAATGGGAAAGGCTTTAGGAGACTCTTTAACTAGAGCTGGACTTGAGTATACCTATATTGATTTAAAATCAACTCACTATAAAAAGAAAAAAAATAGTGCCATTTTTGGAGATGCAGAAGATTATAAGATGCTACTTAAAGCTGGAGTTAAAGAGGCAGTTGCTATTATTGCAGCTACAAAAGATGACTTAATAAACTTAACTATTTTATTAACAGCTAAAAAGATAAATCCTAATATATATACCATTGGAAGAGAAAATACCCTTGATGATGTAACTATCTTTAAAGCAGCAAAGATTGATAGGGTATATATTTTAGAAGAGGTAATGGCTGAATATGTATATATAATTATAAAAATTCCATTAGCTCATATCTTTTTAAAAGAGATTCATCGTCAAAGTGAGCTTTGGGGAGAGAAGATATTAGAAAAGATTAAAAATATAGTAGGGTATGAGCCAAAAGTGTATGAGATAAGAGTCTCTAGAGATGAGACATATGCTCTTTATCACTATTTAAAAGAGGGTGGAACTATCTATTTAAGAGATATCTTAAAAGATTATAATAATCAACGCGCAAAGATTGTGGTTTTATTGGTTAAGAATAGAAAAGAGCAAGTTACTTTTATGCCAGATGATGATTATGAGGTAAAAATTAGTGATAGATTTTTATTAGCTGCAACGCCAGAGGCAATGGATGATTTTGAGCTAATTGTAAATAATATAAATGAGCTTTACTATATTTTAACTGGAGAAGATATGAAGTTTGGAGTATTTAAATATTTAGATAAACTTTTAGAAAAGGAGAAGAATGAGCAATCAAACAAATAATACCTTAATAATTGGCGCAGGTGGCGTTGGAAATGTGGTTGCATTTAAGTGTGCAATGAATAAAGATGTCTTTGGAAATATAACATTAGCTAGCAGAACAAAAAGTAAATGTGATGAGATTGCAAAAAGAGTAAAAGAGAAAGTTGGAGTTGATATTAATACAGCTCAAGTTGATGCAGATAAAAAAGAAGAGGTTGTTGATTTAATTAAAAAGACAAATGCTGATATTGTAATTAATGTAGCTCTTCCATATCAGGATTTAACAATAATGGATGCGTGTGTTGAGACAAAAACAGACTATCTTGATACTGCAAACTATGAGCATCCAGATTTGGCTAAATTTGAGTATAAAGAGCAGTGGGCAAGAGATAAAGCCTTTAGAGATGCAAATATTATGGGACTTCTTGGAAGTGGATTTGACCCAGGAGTTACAAATGTCTTTATTGCCTATGCTCAAAAGCACTATTTTGATGAGATTCACTATATTGATATTCTTGATTGTAATGCAGGAGACCATGGCTATCCTTTTGCTACAAACTTTAACCCAGAGATTAATTTAAGAGAGGTGAGTAGCAAAGGTAGATATTGGGAAGATGGAAAATGGATTGAGACTGAACCAATGGAGATAAAACAAGTTTGGGACTATCCAGAAATTGGGCCAAAAGATAGCTATTTGCTATATCACGAAGAGCTAGAGAGCTTAGTTAAGAATATAAAAGGGCTAAAGAGAATTAGATTTTTTATGACATTTTCTCAAAGCTATCTAACTCATATGAAGTGTTTAGAAAATGTTGGAATGCTTGGAATTGAGCCAGTGGAGCATAATGGGTGTAAAATTGTTCCAATTGAGTTTTTAAAGACTCTTCTTCCAGACCCAGCAACGCTTGGAGAGAGAACCAAAGGAAAGACCAATATTGGAGTAGTTGTTACTGGAATAAAGGATGGGGAGCAAAAGACAATCTATATCTATCAAGTAAGTGACCACCAAAAGGCTTATGAAGAGGTTGGAAGTCAAGCAGTAAGCTATACAACCGGGGTGCCTGCTATGATTGGAGCAAAATTGATGCTTCAAAAGATTTGGTGGGAAGCTGGCGTTCATAATATGGAGGAGTTTGACCCAGACCCATTTATGGAGGAGCTTAATAAGCAAGGGCTTCCTTGGAAAGTTAAAGAGTTATCAACCCCAGATGAGTTAAGGTTGGATAAATGAAAAAGATTATAAATATCTTAATAAAATATGGCCCCCTAATATTGATGGTATATAAAAAATTTAAGAAAAAATAGTAGAAAAGTTAATTTTAGCCCCACTGCAGTAGGGGCTTTTAGCAAGTTACTTTTTGAAAAATGGATATGTTTCAAAAACTCTTTTTAGAAGCTTGTTAGTTACTTTTAGATATAATCGCATTAACTTTTTTATTAGGAGAGGTTATGGAAGAAACCATATTTACCTTTATTGGTTGGCTAGTAGGGCATGGTCCACTAATGGTTATTGGACATATTATTATAGTAGTGGCTATTATTGTATATTTGGCAAACAAAGCTACTCAAAAGTTAAGTGTGGTTCCTAAGGGATGGCAAAATGTTATGGAGGCATATTTAGGTGGCGTAATTGCAATGGGGAAAGATGTGGTTGGTGAGAAGTATGCAAGAAAATATCTTCCACTAGTAGCTACTATTGGGCTTTTTGTTTTCTTTTCAAATGTATTGGGAATTATTCCAGGATTTGAGTCTCCAACTGCAAATATTAATGTAACTTTACCTTTGGCAATTGCAGTGTTTGTATATTATAACTATGAGGGTATTAAGAAAAATGGAGTGGTAAAATATTTTAAGCACTTTATGGGGCCAGTTCCAGCTCTTGCACCTTTAATGTTCCCAATTGAGGTGGTATCTCACTTCTCTAGAATTATCTCTTTATCTTTCCGTCTTTTTGGAAATATTAAAGGGGATGACCTATTTTTATGGGTATTATTAATGTTGACTCCTTGGATTATTCCTTTAGTTCCAATGGCAATGCTTAGCTTTATGGCTGTTTTACAAACATTTATCTTTATGATTTTAACCTATGTATATTTGGCAGGGGCGGTGTTGATGGATGAGCACCATGAAGATCCAGTAGAAGAGATGGCAATTAATACGCCAGTATAAAAATGCATCTAAACTCTAAATATCTCAATATCTTAATAAATATCTTTTTGGGAGTAGCTTGGGCTACTACCTTTTATTTTTTCCTTTTTGGCTTTTTATCTATTAAGGCCAATATCTTTGTTAAATTTTTAAATGGTTTAGCTCACTCTTTTATTGGACTATTTATGGTATTAATTATGGAGTTAATCTTTACTTTTTTTAAAAAATATGAAGAGCATAAGAAGAGTAATGCGTTGTTAAAAGAGATATTAAAGAAGAAGTGTGATTAAGTATGCAATAACTGACCCCTCTTTCTTTAACCCTTATAGCTCCTCTTTAGATTCGTTAGATGCCAATTTTATTCTCTATAGAGATAAAGATAATCCAAACTATAAAAAAGATGCAATAGCCTTTATTAAACTTCCTTCAAAAGCTAAAAAGATGATTCATCAAGATATAGAGCTAGCTAAAGAGCTAGGAGCTTATGGAGTCCATTTAACTTCAGCTCAATTTGATAAAATAAGAAGAGCCAAAGAGTTAGGATTATTTGTAGTAGTTAGTACTCACTCTCTTGAAGAGATAAAAAGGGCTTCTGTTTTAGGGGCTGATGCAGTAACATTTAGTCCAATATTTCCAACTCCAAATAAGGGAAAACCCAAAGGAGTTGAAGGGTTAAAAGAAGCAGTTAAGGGTTGTGAGATAAAAATTATTGCACTTGGAGGGATTGTTACTAAAGCCCATATAGAAAAGATTAAAAAAAGTGGTGCTTGGGGATTTGCCTCAATTAGATATTTTGAAAAGAGTTATAATACTCTTAATTAACAGCCTCTAAAATCTCTTTTCCAATTTGGGTGCTATTGAAAGATTTGCTATGTAAAATTAGTTTTGAGGAGGCTCTAGTTACTGCCACATAAAATAGCTTTCTATCTTCAATCTTTTCTATATCAATTACAATTGCCACTTTTGCCTCAATCCCTTTTGCTGAATAGTAGGTAGTAAAGGTTATTTGTGAGTTTGATAGTGTATCTTTTGAGGAGTTAATATGGTATTGAAGATTAGAGGGAAAAAGAACTTTTAACTCATTAATTCTAGCCCAAGTTGGAGCTATTAGTAAGATATCTTTAAAGGAGTAGGTCTCTAAAAGCTCTTTTATTTGGTTAATAACTTTTATCTCATCTCCTTCAATAAGTTTTAGAGGCTCTTTTGAAGAGTTTACTAAAAGAAGGGTCTCTTCTTTTGGATAAAATTTTTCTACCTCTTCTTTATATTTTGGGTCATTTTTTAAAATATTAAGTCCTAGTTGAATATGCTCTTTTGTCACTCTATAACTTGTCTTAAGTAGCTTTGAGCGCCCTCTCATATCTAGCCCAATATCTCTTTTCCAATTTATCTCGCTTGGGTTATATATGCTTTGGAGTCTATCGCCAGCTAGAAAGATATTTTTTAAAAGTTTATTATTTTTATCCTTATGAGGTTTTAATATCTTTAAAAGAAACTTTAGCCAATCTTTATAGAAATCTTGATACTCATCAACTAAAATTGCATCATATGCTTCATATCCATTTTTTAGGGCCTCTTTGGGTAGAGTATATCTCCAAAAATCGCTATCTCTAGCTTCAGTAGGAGAGGGGGTGATGGATGAGAACTCTAAAGCTTTTTGGTGAAAGGTTGCTACTTCAATATTATCAATTATAACACCTCTATCTTTGAGCTCATTTTTTATTTTTTCAATTTGCAAAGAGAGTTGATTTTTTAAAAGCTTATTATAGGTAACAATTAATATTTTCCACTCTCTAAATTTTTTGGCTAAATATATCGCTCTAGCTACCAAAGTTACACTCTTGCCGCTTCCTGGAATTCCAGTTATCATATAATGGCCAAGTGGTAGACTTTTGGCAAATCTCTCTTGCTCAATATCTAATACTGCAATATTAGAGGTTGATTGGCTCTTAATCTTTAATTCAGGAAATATTGTAGCTCTAATTATATTAATCGATTTTGGGGGAAGGGGTTTTATTTTATTATTAAAAAGAGTATCAATTGTGCTCTTATTAAACTCATCTTTATAGATAACCCTTACTGGATAGTGGTCTAAAAATCTATCTATTTGAGTAGAAGAGGCCTCATTTTGGGTTATATCTGTAAAGATTACTACTGCTTGAAGGTTAATATCTAAGTTATTATTCTTATCTACTAGAGTTGATGGAGCGTTTTTTAAGATATTTTGCAAAGCATTAAAATATTGTCTAGCTCTATAGGTTGGGTTTATAAGCTCTTCATTATTTTTAGTAATTACTGATTTATTATTAATCTCTTTTATATAATCAATGCTCCACCCCTTTACCTCTATTATTAATACTCCTCTGCTAGGGTCAATAAGAATAAAATCTGGAAATAGATTTGTTATTTGAGGCTCTAAATAGAGATAGGAGATTGGAGATTGAGCTAAATAGAGAAGTTGTAGCCGTTTAAAGATGCTTTTTTCACTTCTATTCATACTATCAAGAGTTTGGGGAATTGCAACTAAAGGCACTATCTTTCCTTTTTAGTATATTTTACTTATTATTTAATAAAAGTTTCCTAAAAAGTATGATTTTATGGGGTTAATATAGCTCTTTTAGAAGTTGAGGGGTTGAGACTTCTCCAAAATATCCATTTTGATACATCCATCTATATATCTTTGCAGCAATTGGCCCAGCTGCACTTCCTCCATGTCCTCCATGCTCAATTAGCACAGTTACTACATATTTTGGATTTTTAAATGGGGCATAGGTGGTTAACCAAGCGTGAGAGCGGTGAAAATACTCCATATCTTCTTCTTTTGCTCTCTTTTTAACATCTTGAGGAATTGATACAACTTGAGCAGTTCCAGTCTTCCCGGCAACTACAATTGGAAGATTATGCATTGCTCTATAGGCTGTTCCTTTTTTGCTATTACAAACATCATACATTCCATTTCGAATAATTTGAAAGATATTTTTATCAAAGTTTAGTTTTTTAATCTTATTTACATATGGCTTATTATCAATTAGGGTTGCAAAGTGAGGAGTTACCAAATAGCCAGTTGCTAAAAATGCAGTATATCTAGCAATTTGCATCACCGTTACATTGGTATATCCTTGCCCAATTGCTGCAATTGCAGTCTCTCCTTTATACCAAGGCTGTTTATATCTTTTCCTCTTCCACTCCTTATTTGGAATAATTCCTTTATACTCTCTTGGCAAATCAACGCCAGTCTTTACTCCAAGCCCTATCTCATTTAACCCTTTTGAGAGCTTATCAATTCCAACATGTAAGGCTTTATTATAATAAAAAACATCGCAACTCTCTCTTACTGACTTTCTTAAATCAACACTCCCATGCCCCCAGTGTGACCAGCATCTAAATTTATGTTTGCTCTTTCCTATTCTAATAAAGCCACGACAAAATTCAGGCTGTAAGATGTAGTTTCCAGCAATCTTTGAGACAGCTAAAGATACTCCCATTTTAATAACCGAGCCAGGAGGATACATTGCATTAACTAACTTATTAGTAAAGGGATGGTCAAGGTTGTTTTGAATCTCTTTCCATTTTTTAACACTAATTCCATCTACAAATAGATTTGGGTCATAACTTGGAAGGCTAACAGCAGCTAAAATCTCTCCGCTAGTCTTCATTACAATTGCAACAGCAGCTCTATGCTCAGCCTCAATTGTATCATATATAAACTTTTGAAGCTTTGCATCTATACTTAAGATAAGATTTTGGTTGCTCTTTGGCTCTTTTCGCTCAAGCTCTTCTAATACTCTATTATAAGCATCTACTTTTTCAATCTTATATCCAAGCTCACCTTGAAGAACTTTATTATAATACTTTTCAAGTCCAGCCTTCCCAACCTTTCCAACAGCCTTTACTACCTCATCTTTTTTGGCATCTTGTGCATTAGCTTTTGAGATATATCCAATTACATGAGCTAAATATTTTCCATATGGATAGTAGCGTTTGGTTGCTGCTTCTATTTTTATATATTTATTTAGACTTAAAGTAGGGTAGACCTTTATCATATCATTATAGCTGATAAAATCAATTACTCTTATATATTTGTGGTTATAGGGGGAGTTTTTTTTCTTATATACCTTTATTAATAGCTCTTTATCTATATCTTTAAATGAGTTTGCAATGAGCTCTAGGGTGTTGTTAAACTCTTTTGAATTAATTTTTAGATGGGGTTTTATTGCAAGAGAAAATCCTATAATATTGCTAGCTAAAAGCTCCTTATTTCTATCTAAAATCTCTCCTCTAATTGGTTTTAGATAGGTCTTTTTTTCAATATTCTCTTTAGCAAGTCTCTCATAATAGTAGTTTGATTTGATACTAATCTCATATAATCTTTTAATA